>DASRZD010000345.1:0-4918 GCA_035686805.1 Armatimonadota bacterium | reverse complement strand
ATTCGCCAGGCCCCATCGCTCGATGATCAGCCGATTGCTCCCCTTGCGAAAAGCAAGCTGGATGTAACCCGCCATTAATTGCTGCTTCTCCAGCGAGTATCCCGGCGGCGACTCGGCAACCAAATCATACATCGCCCAGGTTCGCCAGCCGTCTTCCGTATGATCCTCGATCGTCGGGAGAACGACCGACGCCAAGCCGGACACATCATCCGATGGCCCGCCGCTCAACTGGGCGATCACTACTCGATTGCTCTCGGCGCAATGCCAGAGCCTGCCCTGAGCCTTCCTGTCCGAACGCCAGGTGAAAGTCAGCATCCCGGCGTCTTTTGATTTTATCTTATGCTCGAAGTCGGCTCGCCTCTTGCGTGCTCTTCGGCGCAGATCGTTCAGATACTCATCGAGCTTTCGATGAAGGTCTACCTGTTTGCCGACTTTCTGCCACTTCACTTCGAGCATCAGGCCGGCGGCATTGTCGGCTCGGAAGTATCCGCTGTTCTCGCTCCCATTCACGGCGGAGAGACTCCAGTCCGCTGGGACCTGGGCGACTACCCCCTGCCAGCCGACCCACGTGTGCTTGCCTTTATAGCTCATGCACCTATTTTATGGCCTTCACAGGCCGAATGTCAAAGAGCTGATTCGTGATGCGTAATGCGTGAGGACCCTCCGGATCACGAATCACGCATCACTCATTACGCATTAGTACGGTAAGTACGACACCGACTTCGAGATCAACGCCAGTGCGATCGAGCTCATGCCCATGAGACCCATGCCGCACGAGAATCCGGCTAGAAGAACGGGCGCATACATCCGCCATTTCTCGACACCGAACCGCTTTGCGAAATAATGCCTCCCCAGCATCGCCCCTACGAACTGCGGAATGGTGAAGTGAGGCAGCGCTCCTATCCCGCCGGCGAGACCGTAGAAATACAGGACCGGGACCTTGAACACAGCGAGCACGCCATATCCAGCCATTGCTGCGATTCCGCCCCAGACCATGACCGGCGGCTTCAGCGCCTTCAAAAGGAAGCTGTCACCACCCTGAGCGTTGGAGGAAATCCAGATGCTCTGCATAGTAGCATGCAGCGGCCAGAACTTCTGAGCGAACGGGAACTGAGGCGATGGGATCGGGCTTGTGTGCCAAAAGAATGCCCAGAACAGGAAGCTCGATACAAGCATGACTGGAAGCATGAATGCCTCGGCCTTTAGTACGCTGGTGAACTTCGTGCCCGTAAGCTCAACCTCGCGGAATCTCTGCGCGGCCCAACCCATGTCATATAGCGGGATCGGCGCAAACCAGATGTCTACGCCCTTATAGCCGCTTTTCAGGAACGTGGCCTCCCGGATGAACGGGAATCCGACGCCCGTGCCAGTGAGACCGAACATTCGGGCGGAGACGTAGGACATGATCGGCGAATAAAATACTCCGAAGAAAATGAGGATCGGCAGCGGGAACAGGGGAACCAGTTTGTGGGAAACGACTATGTACCCCACAGTTGCCAGTGCCCAGCCGCCTACCGCCAGGGCAATCGGGAAATCGCCGCGACCCGTCGGAATGGTGTATGCGCTCGCCCGCCGCTGCCTTACTGCGCTCGCGGATTTTATGCTCATGGCGATGACAGTGTACAGCCCGATTAGCGCGACTGTTACGCCGACGCCTATTCCAACGCTCATCCAGAAATCCAGGTTGACCGAAAGCTGGGTATCAATCGTGCCCATGCCGGGCCGCCACGTCGGCAGGAGGCTATGCTTCTGGAGGATCGGATTGGTGACTATCTGGCAGAGGATCGAGCTTACTACAGCGCCCACAACGATCTGGAACGGAAGCACAAAGCCGATCAGCACGCCACCCAGGTCGCCGGACATTCCGGTCAGCGCCGCGGGCAGGATGGTTTCGGTATTACGGGTGAAATCAACGAATGGAATAGGTATAAGCATCAACGGCTTGCTGAGGACAACGCCGGTGAAAATAGGCACGGCCAGGTAGAAGAAGCCGAATACCAATCCGACCATAGTGCCGATGGAGAACACCTGCCAGCGCCAGGACTCTTCCTTGGAGGAGGCCTCGGCAAGCGCCGTTGCGCCGGAAGCCGCGACAGGCGCCATCGGGAACGGCAGCCGCTCGACGTCCGAAGTCGTCCTGAACAGGAGATAGCCCAGGCCAAGCCAGTTCAGCCTTCCAAGGACTTCGCCGATGAGGAGCAGCCCGATCGGCGCCGCCCAGGCCGCGTCGAAGAAAGTCCGTTGGACGAGCGCCTTCGAGCCTGCCGCCGGGACGACCCAACGCGGGATCTCATGAGCGATGGCCGCCGCCTGAGGACTTTGGACGAAATACTGGTTCCAGATCATCCCGCCGAACGACCCGCCGGAGATTCCGCGGTCGGCCATGGTCATGTGGACCAATGCGCCGGCAACGTAGAACAAGATGTAGATCTCTTGGCGCTTGAGCGGGATGAATGAGCGGCGGGCAATCTCGGCGAAAAGGACGATCGTCACCCACTGAGCGGCTGCACCCAGTCCCTGGCCCGCAACCAGTCCCAGGTACAGAGCGCCGGGCAGCATGATGACGGCGATGAAGAAGCCGCCGATGACGGTCTTGATCGTGAACCCTTCTTCGAACTTTACGGGTTCGCCGGCATCAGTCGAGGCTTGCGCTGCCTGCTCTCTCGCTTGCTCGATTGTGCTGTCTTCGGGTGCCATCCCCTAATCCTTATCCTTATGCAATCGTTGTCTCGACCGCTGATGCAGTCGGAGCGGACTCTTCGCCCATCAGGTACCGGTCTCGTTCTTCGGCCCTCAGAGTCCGCCAGATCAGGAACTGCTTTCTGAGAGTATTGAGGAATCTGCGATTCACACGCTTCCAGTTGGATATGTCACCGCTCTCGCGGTTGATGGTCAATCTGATTTCGTACACGTCTTCCATGGAAGTGGGTATCGTCTCGAGGACTACGTCCTGGCTAACCCCGAGGTCGAATGGCGCGAGCCAAGCTCGGCACTTGACGCTATGCCCGCCGCCATATTCGCACTGGATGAGGCCCGAGGATACGTCCTGAGTGACAAAGTCGCCGACCGAATACTCCTCATACGCCTGGAGCCATTCCGAGATGAAGCTGCTGACTCCCGCGGCCTGCTCTCCCGTGACTGCGAACGGCAGCAGTATCTTCCACACGTCGCCCACTGGATCGGCAACCTTCCAGCTTCGCTCGATGGCGGGAGTTGCGACTTCAGACGCTTTTCGGGCAGGGTAGATGGTGGAAAGAAGCACGACCCCGATCACGATAAAGGTCGAAAGAACGGCGGAAATCGAGCTGAAGTTCAGGTACAATCCCGGCAGAAGGTCGAACGTGTACAGAATCTTCGACGCTCCCTGGCCGATCAGATAGCCTGCCACAGCGCCAAGGATGGCGTAGACCATTGCCTCGGCCATGAACAGCATGGCAATGTGGTTCGGCGCAAGGCCCAATGAGCTGAAGATCCCGATTTCCTTCACGCGCTCATAGACCGAGCCCAGCATGGTGTTCAATACGATCAGTGCCGCGATCAATATCGGGATGAATACGGCGCTGAAGCCCTTGCCCGACGCGGTGGCGATGGAGCTGAAACGGAAGGTCTTGTGACCAAGCCCGGCATAGAGGTTCAGACCCAGGCGAGGCATCAGGTCTTCCAGGACGTGCTGGACTTCCTTGGGCGTGATGAAGTCAATGGCGATGGAGCGGATCTCGCCGCCAAGGTTCATCAGGGTGTGGTAAGGCACATAGAAACAGGTATCCGGCTCGAGGTGAACGTACTCCCTGAAGCCCGCCTCGCCCATGGACTTGCCCTGAGCGGTTAGCTTCTGCATGAGGATGAAGTCAACCGGCGTCAGGGGCTCGCGGTCTAGATCTGTAATCTTCTTGAACTTCGCATTGTCCACTATGCCGATGACCGTATACTCGACGCCGCTGAAGACGATCTTCGCCTTGCCGACATCCACGGGGGTGATCTCCAGCGCGGTGGCGATTGCGCCAGGAATCACGGCGGCATAGATATCCCCATCTCGAATCCAGCGGCCGGCAGTTAAGGCCCGATCAATATGAGTGACCGCTTTCTCTTGCTCCGTGAGGCCGACGACGCCCTTAGCGTCGTAAGTCTTATCATTACGCTTCAGGGTGAGGAACGACTGCTCCCCGAGGATCGCGCCGAAGAACCATGCCCTGGGAGCGACGGCCCTCGTTCGGCCGAACTCGTCCTTCAGCAGTTGATATGCCGGCTCCTGCAAAGTCTCCCACATGGCGGTTCGGAGCATGAGACCATTATATGCCGGTTTGCCGGGAGCGGGGACCTTGTTGAACCGCATAGTATTCACAATCGAGGTAAAGGCGAGGACAGTGAAAGTCAGGAGGACAAGGGTGATACATGTGAGAATCGTTCGGGCCTTGCGCCGCCTCATGTTCGAGATGCCGAGCGAGAAGGCCGCTGCGGCGATGCTCATTCGGCCGATGTCAACTTTGTGGACGCCGCTGATCTGGCGGTTCAGGGCCTTCAACTGCTCCTCGAACTTGTTGCCCACCATCACCGTCACGATGACGCTCAGCGCCAGCATGATGAAGGCGATGAACACGATGATAGGGTTCATGGTGATTTCGAACGCCGGGTGGAAGAAGTAGAAGGCAAGGAAGACAACCAGGAATATGGCGAACGCCATGGCAAGCTGGCGCTTCAGGTCGGGATAGCCGAAGAAAAGCCTCTCGCAGAAATAGGCGAACGGCAGCATGAGGGCAAGGTAGAAAAGGACGCCGTTCACGACATCTTTCGCGGTCTTCTGGACATCCGGATAGGCGCGACATTCATAGCCCCAGGCAGCACGGGCATAGGAGTCCAGGGCTGAATAGCGCTTCTCTGCCATTGCCTTTTCGGCCAGGTCAATCTGGCCCTTGGCCAC
>DASRZD010000344.1:0-4481 GCA_035686805.1 Armatimonadota bacterium | reverse complement strand
AGATGACGCTTATGAGCTTGTTTGGCACATGGCACATTAGGGGTCTTGACATGCTGGATTCATGCAGGCAGATGCTCACCGGCAGATCCGTCCTCTTCCCCGCCTGACAAAACTCTTATCCCCAAGCGTGAACTGTTACGCTTGATCTGTGCTCACGAAGATGGTATACTAATACAGAGAGGCCCTGTCTGCAGCGAACACGGGTTGCCCATTTCAGTAAGCGTATGGCACTTGCATCATCCATTATATTCATTCGCCTGAGCCTTGTGGGGTAGCGGAGATGGGCGACACCGAAGACCGATTACAGCGGGGAATAGCTTTGAAGATCGAGGGCCGCTATGAGGAGGCGTTGGAAGAGCTCCTCCTGGTGGTTCAGTCTGATGGGTCTTCTTGCGAGGGTCACAGGCAGTTGGGCCTGGTCTATGGCTTTACCGGGCTGTTCGACGAGTCCATTGAGGAGCTCAAGAAGGCGGTCGAGCTGAACCCTGAGTACCTCGATTGCAGGAACGATCTCGCCATGACTTACGCCATGCTCGGCATGTATGACGAGGCGAAGGCCGAGTTTAGCACGGTCCTCGAGCTTGATCCGTCGAATGAAGTCGCCAAGAGAGAATTGGTCTATTTCTAGAATTCGGAGCTCAGGCTTTTGAGTGCATCCACTATCAAGATACAGTTTCTCCCCTCAGGCAAAGTCATCAATAGCAAGCAAGGGACAGCCTTCGGAGAGGCTCTCGAGGCTGCCGGCGTCAAGCTGAGGCTGCCGTGCGGCGGCAAGGGGCTTTGCGGCAAGTGCAAGGTCATATTCGAGCAAGGCGCGCCTCCGGTCACCCCCACCGAAGACGACAGACTTACGGAAACCGAACTGACCCAGGGCTATCGCCTCGGCTGCCAGACTTTGGTCTGGGAGGATTCCCTCGTCTATATTCCCGACAGCGTCCAGGGCGCGAAGATCCTGACCGTGGGAACCGCGCGTCAGGTTCCCTTGAAGCCTGCGATCACCAAAAAACACGCCCTGGTCAGCAAGCCCTCGACGGACGACCTCCGCTCCGACCTTGCCAGGCTCATGGACGCCCTGGGTGTCGAAGAAGCCGATATGGAACTGAACGTTATGCAGCGTATCGGCAAGGATCTAAGGGCGGCGGACTTCGACATCACCGGCGTCTTCTATGGCGGGCGTCTGATAGGCATCGAGGCCGGAGATACGACTTCCGAGTGCTATGGGATTGCACTCGATATCGGCACAACCACCCTCGCCGTCTACCTGCTCGACCTCGCCACGGGCACGCAGATTTCGGTCGCTGCTGCCATGAACCCTCAGCACGAGATCGGCGATGACGTCATTAGCCGCATCAACCATGTGATGCAGGAACATGGCGGACTGCAAAAGCTCCAGAGAATGGTCATAAGCGAGTTCGGCCGCCTGATAAAGGTCCTATCGCATGGCGCGGGAATCTCGTCCGATCGCATATACGAAGTCACGGTCGCCGGGAATACCTGCATGACCCACCTGTTCCTCGGCATAGATCCCACCAATCTGGCCGTCGCGCCCTATGTGCCCGTGATCAATGACAGCGTTTCGTTGAAGGCTCACGAACTCGGGATCGGGATCAGCGACTCCGGCCGAGTGCATGTTCTCCCGAGCATCGCAGGGTATGTGGGCGCAGATACGGTGGGCGTTATTCTCGCGACCGACTTCTATGAGCAGGAAAAGCTCACTCTGGCGGTTGACATAGGAACGAATGGCGAGATAGTATTAGGGTCGGATCGGCGGATGCTCGCATGCTCGACTGCCGCAGGGCCGGCCTTCGAGGGCGCGCATATCAAACATGGCATGAGAGCAGCTCCCGGCGCCATTGATGCCGTCTGGTTGGAGAATGGCGACATAAGGTACAGTACCATTGCCGGAGAGAAGGCACGGGGAATTTGCGGTTCGGGGCTGCTTGATGCTATTATTTGCTTGATCAAGGCAGGAATTGTCGAAGCGAGCGGTAGAATAGTAGATGCTGATGAACTCCAGGGTGAATACGCTCACCTGGGCCGGAGAATTCAGCCCGCCGAGCGAGGCTATGAGTTCGTCCTGGCATCGGCGGATGAGTCTGCCGGCGAGCCGGTGGTGATCTCCCAGCGAGACGTGCGGGAAGTGCAGCTTGCAAAGGGGGCAATCGCCGCCGGGATACAGACGTTGATGGAGCGTCTGGACGTTCGCCCGGATGATCTGGATCGGATCGTCCTGGCGGGAGCATTCGGCAACTATCTGAGCAAGGAGAGCGCGATTCAGGCGGGGATGATCCCGGACGTGCCGCTCTCCAAGGTGCATTCGGTAGGCAATGCGGCGGGCGAAGGGGCAAAGCTGGCCCTGATTTCTCTCGATGCACGGAGGGATGCCGACGAGATTGCCGAACGCATTGAGTATGTAGAGTTGACTACCGATCCTGGGTTTCAGGAGAGATTTGCAGACGCACTCATGTTCGGCGTCGAGACAGCAGTAAGTTGAGTAAATCCGAAATCTGGAATCTTTTTCGATTGGTTTCGGATTTCGAATTTCGGATTTCGAATTTGACTATAAAACAGGGGGGTATTTGAATGTTCGATTATGGGGAGCTGGCCACCGCGCTGATAAACGGCAAAGCGCCCGTGGTTCGAGAGCTCACTGAGAAGGCGTTGGCGAGCGGGGAGAAGCCCGGGGACGTCCTGAACAAGGGCCTCGTGGCCGGTATGAGTGTCGTGGGCGCGAAGTTCAAGAACAACGAATTCTACGTACCCGAGGTGCTCATAGCCGCCCGGGCCATGAAGAACGGCATGGAGATTCTGCGCCCGAAGCTCGCCGAAACAGGCGTCCAGCCCGTTGCCAAGGTCGCGATCGGCACGGTCCGGGGCGACTTGCACGACATCGGCAAGAACCTGGTGGCCATGATGATGGAGGGCGCCGGCTTCGAGATCGTTGACCTGGGTGTTGATGTCAAGCCCGAGCAGTTCGTCCAGTCGGTCAAGGACAATAGCACCGGATTGATCTGCCTCTCGGCGCTGCTCACCACCACCATGCCGGCGATGAAGGAAACGATCCAGGCGCTGGCCGATGCAGGTGTCAGAAGCGACGTTTGCGTCATGGTTGGCGGCGCACCGGTCACCCAGAATTATGCCAGTGAGATCGGGGCCGACGGATATGCTCCCGACGCGGCGAGCGCGGTTGACCAGGCAAAATCGCTGCTGAAGATAGCATAATCGCCGTATGAATAACTAGAGCGAAAGCCCTTGGGACCGGGCGATCTGGCCGAGACACTCTCGGTCATGTCCGGTTTCGGGGCTTTGCTTTTTGTGGAGGAGAGTCTAGTGGGGAAGATATCGCTTGTTTCCGTTGCTCTTATCCTATTCAATGTGGCCCTGGCGGCCATCGGCCAGATAGTGTTGAAGTTCGGCACGACGAAACTGGGCGCAGTGCAATCCGGACAATCGCCGATCATTGCCTGGACCGGTGCGTTGAAGTCCATGTTCACCAATCCGTACATATTCGCGGGGGTAGCGATCTATGCATTCAGTGCCGTCACGTGGATTATGATCTTGCGCCGGGTGCCCCTGAGCTTCGCATATCCCATGATCAGCCTCAGCTATGTAATGGTGGTAGTGCTCACCGCAGTCGTGCCGCCGCCTGTCAGGGAAAGGATTCCACTGCTGGCGATCCCGGGACTCCTGCTCATTTGCGCGGGAGTCAGCCTCATTGGGGTCGGCTATGGCGGCAAATAGGAGGTCAGTATCCGGCGGCTTCTACCTTTAGTTGTCCTGGCAGGTCTGATCTGCATCTTACTCTGGCCGGTGCTGCTTGGAAGCCGGGTGCTCCTCCCGGCGGATATGCTGAGCGACATGTCCCCATGGAGCGAGGTCCCTCGTCCAAGCAGTCTGCGCTGGGACGCGCTCACCTGGGATTCGATTGCCTACTTCTACCCCGCCAGGCTGCTCCTGGGGCAATCGCTTAGAAACGGCGAGCTGCCGCTCTGGAATCCTCACCAGATGTGCGGAACGCCCTTCCTCGCGAACTACCAGTCAGCCGTCCTATATCCGCCGAACTGGCTTTTCGGCGTGATCCCTGCCGCTCGGGCATTCGGCATCCTGGCCGCGCTCCATCTATTCGCCCTGGGAGCGTTCACTTTCTTATTTCTGAGAAGCCTGAGCCTGGGCCGGATCGCATCCACATTCGGGGCGATCGCCTTTATGCTGAGCGGATTCGCCATCGCCTGGCTCGAGTTGCCGGTGTTCCTCTCGACCGGCGTATGGCTACCTCTGGCCCTATTCTTCATAAACAAGGCCCATATGCCCACGACTCACCGCACAAGGTACGCTGCCCTTGCGGGAGTGGCGCTGGGTCTCTCGATGCTCGGCGGCCACCCGCAGATCGCCTTCTATGTGTTCATGGCGGTTGCTCTCTATTGGGCATACCTGGCGATTGCGAACAAACAATTTCCCTGGGCCGCGATTCTTACCTTCGG
>DASRZD010000343.1:0-11015 GCA_035686805.1 Armatimonadota bacterium | reverse complement strand
CCGATATTCGACGCCATATTCGTGGTGGCGAAGAGGTTCATGGACAACCGCCCAGTCCATGTTGCGGATCAGAGTCATCTGCATCATCGCCTGCTTCGACGGGGGCTCACGCACAGACAGACTGTGCTCGTGATATATCTGTTCTGTCTCGTCGCGGGCGGGGCTGCCCTGACACTCCTGGTGTTGAGCAGGAGATAGCACGGAGGTTTCTGTTGCCGATCAAAGTGATGACAGTCTTCGGGACTCGCCCCGACGCGATAAAGATGGCTCCCGTCGTCCTGGAACTTCAGCATTTCCCGGACAAGGTGAACGTCGTGGTCGCGGCGACCGGGCAGCACAGGGAAATGCTCCAGCAGGTCCTCGATGTCTTCCAGATCAAGCTGCAGTACAACCTGGACATTATGAGCCCGAAGCAGACACTCGCCCAGATCACCACTCGATCGCTGGAGGGTTTGGAGCGGCTGATTCTCAAGGAGCGCCCCGATGTCGTTCTCGCCCAGGGAGACACGACCACCACCTTCGCGGCGAGTCTGGCGGCGTTCTACAATAAGGTCACAGTCGGCCATGTTGAAGCCGGCTTGCGAACCGATAATAAGTATGACCCGTTCCCGGAGGAGATCAATCGGCGGCTGACGACGATCCTGGCGGACCTGCATTTCGCGCCGACGCCCGCCGCGAGAAAGAACCTGCTTGCGGAGGGGATCCCGTCCAGCAAGGTATTCGTGACGGGTAATACCGTCATAGATGCGCTTTTGTCTGTCGCAGGCCGGACTGAGACTCCGGAGAATTTAGCGCTCTCGGAGATTTGCCCGGATGGAAGGCGGATGATCCTGGTTACGGCCCATCGGCGGGAGAACTGGGGCGAGCCGATGGCTCGGATCTGCATGGCGATCAAGTCATTGGTCGAGGCGTTTCCGGATACCGAGGTCGTCTTTGCAGTGCATAAGAATCCTATCGTTCGGGATACCGTCTTCAAGGAACTGGGGAAGCTCGAGAGAGTGCATCTGATCGAGCCGCCGGACTATGTGCCGTTCGTGCATCTGCTGAAGAAGGCATTTTTGATATTGACGGACTCCGGCGGCGTGCAGGAGGAAGCGCCGGCCCTGGGGAAGCCGGTTGTGGTCATGCGCAAGACCACCGAGCGGCCGGAAGGAGTGGAGGCCGGGACCGCCCTGCTGGTGGGCACCGAGACTGCGGACATATTCCGTGCGGCGGCGGGACTCCTTACAGATACCGATGCGTATAACGAGATGGCCAGGGCCGCGAATCCCTATGGAGACGGCCATGCATCTGTGAGAATCAGGGAAGCGCTCTTCAAGCGCTTCGGCATAGAATGAGGTAGTGATGAACCCATCCACGTGGGTTGACGGGGTAGTTGATCTGATTTGGCGAATAGGCGGCCGCCTGGTACTGCTGGCCGGTGTGGTCTATTTCCTGTTCCGGGCACGCTCGATAATCGTCGCGATAATCCTCGCAGCGGTGCTATCGTATGCGGCAGTCCCCTTGGTGGATTTCCTGAATCGTTATCGCATTCGCGGAGTTAGCAAGAAATTCCAGCGCTTCCTGGCTACCCTGATTGTCTTTGTTGCCCTGGGAGCCTTGGTGGTCATTGTGGTATCAGCATTCTTTACCCCCTTCACCTCAGAGCTTCAGGGTCTTGCGGAGAAGACAGACCAGTATGGCGAGCAGTTGAAAGACATGGCCGTGAGCGCTCAGAAGTGGTATGTCGCACTCCCTGCTGATGTCCAGAAATTCCTGCAAACTCAAGACTTCAGAAGCGTCGGGCAGGCTCTCACCAAGTATAGCCATGCGATAGTGACGACCACCATCGACGTTGTTTCCCACCTTTGGGAGATCATCCTCATCCCGGTGCTGGCATTCTATTTCACGCTGGACAGCCGGGTGATCAAGCGGGAGCTTATGGGTCTGGTGCCAAAGCGGCGGCGAAGAGAAGCCCTCGCGATCGTATATGAGATCAATGGCATCATGAGGAGCTATGTTATAGGCCAGTTCATTCTCTGCGTGATTGCCGGTCTCGCCGTGGGAGGGATTCTTCACCTGCTTAGCATGCAATACGTCCTCATCCTCGGCGTTTTTGCGGGCATCACTCGCGCGGTGCCTGTGATCGGCCCGATGGTGAGCGGTGCGGCGATCGTGATCCTGGGGCTCCTGAAGGCGCCCATCGTCGGCATCTACCTGCTGGCGATCTTCGCCCTCCTCCACTTCGCGGAAAGCAAGTTCATCATGCCGAAGCTGATCGGTCGGCGGATGCAGCTCCACCCCGCCGTGGTGATTATCGTATTGCTCGTAGGAGCGGAGTTCTTCGGCATTCTGGGTATGTTCATGGCGGCCCCGGTTGCAGCGATCATCCGAGTGCTCGTGCGATTCTACCTAATCGGGCCTAAGAAGTTCCGGGTTTGGGGCTTGTCTCTTCGCAAACGCAGGCTCATGACATCCGAAGTGACGGCTCAACCTGAGGCCGAACCGCTTACTGCAGCAGGTAAGTCCCCGTAATCTTTTTGAAAGGGCGAGTGTGAATCTATTACAGGCGATCATCCTGGGCGCGATTCAGGGGTTGACCGAATTCATCCCCATCAGCAGTTCCGCACACCTCATCATTCTTCGCTGGCTCTTCGGTTGGACGACTAACGGTCTGGTCTTCGATGTCGCGCTTCACCTGGGAACATTGTTTGCGCTGGTCCTCTACTTCGGGCCGGAATGGCTGGGCATGATCAAGACTCACATGGGCTCTATCCGCATCGCTGACAAAGTGCCGGCCGGCTTACAAGGAATGCTGTTATGGCCGATAGTGTTCGCAAGCATCCCTGCCGGTCTCGCCGGCGTGATGTTGGAGAAGACGGCGGAGAGCAGCTTCCGAGACAAGCCCATCCTTATCGGACTAACCCTCGCCGGCCTGGGGATGATTCTCTACCTCGCGGATCGCTTCGGCGAAAAGTCGAGGCCGATGCACGCGGTGCGGATGAGGGACTGGCTGGTGATCGGTCTGGCTCAGGCATTGGCGATAATCCCGGGGGTATCGAGATCGGGGATCACTATCACCGCCGGGCTTTTCTGCGGCCTCGAGAGGGAAGCCTCTGCACGGTTTTCTTTCCTGCTGGGCGCCCCCATTATCCTCGGAGCCGGGATCTATGAGCTTGCCAAGGCATCCTCGAAGGGCATAGCACGAGCCGATTTGCTTCCCCTCATTATCGGCGTGGCGACTTCCACACTGGTCGGCTATCTCTGCATCAGCTTCCTCATCAGCTACCTGAAGAAGCATAGCGCGAACCTCTTTGTGGTATACCGGATCGCCCTCGGGGCCGGTCTGATCATCTTCTTCTTACTGGGGTATCTGAAGCCGGTCTAGTGACTTCACCGTTTGTTCCCTCGTCCTCCTATACTTTCATTCGGGCGGACGATGGAGTCTACACGTCTTTGAGGGCGCTTCACTCATAAGGAAGCGCCGAGTGACCGTCTCAGGACAATACTCGTTAGCTATCTGACCTGAGTCTACGCAGATCGTGACAGTCACGTATCTCTGGGATGGAGGAGGGGGCGCCGGCTTAGGCGGAACAGTCCTCGGCGGGACTGGAGGTGCGCGTGGCGAAGTCGCAGCCTCCGGAGTCGCGGCAGGAGTCTGTTCGCCGGAAGCAGGCTGGCGCGGGCCGTGGATCGGACAACTCTGCAGAGGACCGCTGCTTGGATCATAGGGGACTTCCCTGGTCACGGGGCAGTTGGGTGTGGCAAGTAGGCCGCTGTCAGCGCAGATCCTGATCATATTCCGCCTGGGCCTGGCTTCGGGCTTCTCAGGAGGCTTGTCTTTCTGATCAGCCTCTCTTCGGATCAGGGGCTCCTTGGGCTTCTCGGCCTCGGTCTCACGCTTATGCTCCGGAAGCGCCTTCTTCATGAAGTCAACCCAGGTCGGCGCGCATACTCCCCCTCCGTACGCATGTTTCATCGGCGAATAATCGTCATTGCCGACCCACACTGCGGCCACGAGTTCCGGAGTGTACCCCAGCCACCAGGCGTCACGATCGCTCTGAGTAGTACCCGTCTTGCCATGAGCGTCGGGAATGTCGCCCGCCTTAGAGCCGGTGCCCATAGTGACGACGCCCCTGAACAGCTCGTTCATCAGTTGAGCAGTCTGCTCGCTCAACACCTGGTGTACGACCGGCCGGTTCTGCTCGATGACAGCCCCGTCCTTGTTTTCCTCTGATTCGTTTATCCGCACGATGGACATCGGCTCGGCTCGCATCCCGTTTGCCGCGAAGACTCCGTACGCCGAGCACATCTCGAGCGGCGTCACGACCGACGCTCCCAAAGCAAGCGACAGCGTCCGGTCTAGTGGCGATTTGATGCCCAGCATCCTTGCATATGTTATAACCTGGTCTATCCCGATTTGGTCGGCCATCCGAACTGCGCAAACGTTGACCGACCGAGCCACGGCTTGCCTCATAGTCAGATGGCCGCCATACCTGCCATCGTAGTTTCGGGGCGACCAGCCTTTGTCTCCATAGCCCTTGTATGTTGTGCGCTCGTTTGAAATGGTGTAGTTGATATCGTAGCCATTGTCCACAGCAGCGGTGTAGACGAATGCTTTGAATGAGGATCCCGGCTGGCGCTTGGCCTGAACAGCCCGGTTGAACTGATCTTTCGTGAAATCCGGATTCACGCTACCGACCATGGCCTTGATGTAGCCGTTCTCCGGATCAATGCATACGAGCGCACCCTGAGTGGCGCCCGTCCATTTCGCTTTCGACACGTGCGCCCGAAGGGCATCCTCGGCAGTCTTCTGCATGGTGTAGTTCAACGTCGTATGGACCCTCAGCCCGCGCCTGTAGACGAGGTCTGCGCCATACTTGCTGGTCAATTCCTTGATCACGTAGGTCACGAACCAGGGGGCTTTGTAGCGCGCGATCCCCGTAGGCTGCAATCCCGCGAGCTTGACGGGTTCCTTCTTCGCTTCCTCGCATTGAGCGGCGGTGATGTAGCCCAACTCTTGCATCCGATCCAGAACTACGTTCCTGCGCCCATGAGCGGCCTCACGATCCTCATAGGGGGAATAGGACGAAGGCTTCTGCGGCAAACCCGCCAGGAGCGCTGACTCAGCCAGCGACAAGTCCTTCACATTCTTGCCGAAGTAGACGGTCGAGGCAGTCTGGACTCCATACGACCCGCTGCCGTAATAGACCTGATTCATGTACAACTCGAGTATCTGCTCTTTTGTGAAATTGCGCTCGAGTTCGAGGGCGAGCAGTATCTCCTTTAGCTTCCGAGATATCTTCTTCTCGCGTGTGAGGTAGATGTTTCGGGCGAGCTGCTGAGTGAGGGTACTGCCGCCCTGAGCTCGTCGGCCTTTTCGCACGTTCTGGTAGATCGCTCGAACGATGCCTCGCGGATCAACGCCGGGATGCTTGTAAAACCGCGCGTCCTCAATCGCGACAGTTCCGTTTTGGAGGTCCTTCGGAACGTCGGTGATCGGCACTAACTCGCGGTTTTCCTCATAGACTTCCGCGAGCACTACCCCGTCGCTGGAGATGATCTTGGTCGCTTCAGTCGGCTCGTACTCGGCGATGTCGGAGCTGGAAGGGAGCATCTTCGCGACGCTGTAGAACGCGCCGCCGACCACCCCGAGGGTGACCGCCAGCAGTACGAGCGCCATCACCTCGATATACAGCCAGACTATCTTGACACGCCTTCGCCAGGAACGGCGGCGTTCTCTTTCTGTGCGCATGCAGACTCCCAGGCCTGATTATATGGATGCCGGGCCTTCCCTGTCAAGAAAAGGTGAGCCCCTCTTGCCTTCCCGGCTTCCTCATGGAGAAGCTTCATATTTCTATACGCAATTCGCGCGAACTTGTAACCGATGCAGGCGCTTGGTATAATCCGCAGTATGAAACGAATTGCAGTTCTGGGCGCGGGAAGTTGGGGAGCAGCGCTGTCGCTGCTGCTTGTGGGCAGAGGCTGCCGAGTTTCCCAATGGGTATGGGATCCGGATCAGGCGGAAGTCATGCGCACGTCGGGGGAGAATCCGCTCCTGCCGGGCTTTCCATTGGACGCGCAAGTCACCACCTCCATGCCCGATGCGGTTGACGGGGCGGAGGCCGTGGTATTCGTCGTCGTCTCGGATGGCGTCTCGCAGGCGGGGAATCAATTGAAGGAGTGCCTGCCCCCGGGGATTCCGATCATCAGCGGAACAAAGGGGCTCAGCGCGGATACGGGCCTGACTGTGTCTCAGACCTTGAGCGGCCTCCTCGGCGGGAGGAATCCCGTCGCAGCCTTGTCCGGCCCTAACCTCGCCCTGGAACTCGCAAGAGGAGTCCCGACCGCTACCGTCATCGCCTGCAGAGACGATTCGATCGCCCACCGGATGCAGGCGCTTTTTATGTGCCCGTCTCTCAGAGTCTACACGAATCAGGATGTAGTCGGAGTCGAGCTTGCCGGCGCATTGAAGAATGTGATCGCCATTGGCGCAGGCATCTGCGACGGCCTCGGCTTTGGTGACAATACCAAGGCCGCCATGCTCACTCGCGGGTTGGCCGAGATTACTCGCCTGGGAACCAAGATCGGCGCGAGGCAGGAGACCTTCATGGGACTGGCCGGGGTAGGGGACTTAATCGCCACATGCGCCAGCCCCCTAAGCCGCAATCGTCGGGTTGGTCTGGGGCTTGGTCAAGGCCGGAAGCTGGACGACATAATGCGCGACCTGGGCCAGGTCGCTGAGGGAGTTCCGACCACCCGAGCGGCCTACAGCCTTGCTCGCAAGCATGAGACTCCAATGCCCATCACCGAGCAAGTTCACCAGGTCCTGTTCGACGGCAAGCCACCGAAAGCCGCCGTCGGCGATCTCATGTCCCGCGAGCCGAAGGATGAGATGTGGTAAGGAAAAAGGCACCAGGTGTTTAACGTAGTGCCTTCTTATGGTCGGGGCGCCGCCGCTTTGCGTGCTCAAACGCCGCACCTGTCTTAGTCTTCGCTGACTCTATTGGACGCATTAGCGCACATGCTTTCGTGCAATAGCTGTTATGTTATGCCAGGTTCCCTTCTGTGTCAAGCGTTTATTTCCTATTCGCTTGACAACTTTGCATTTCGTGCTATGATAGGTGGGATGGTAACTGAGCGATTAAGGAGGAGGCGAGAAAAATGAAAAGAGCAGTATGGTTGTTGACGGTGGGGCTTGCAGTTATGATCATGGGTTTTGTTGATACGGGTGCGGTGGGTGAACCTGTCAAACTTGCAGAGAAGACACCGGTAAAGTTGAAGACACTCAACAAGATGACCTCAGGGAAAGCTCACGTCGGCGAGGCGGTTAGCTACGAGGTGGAAGAGGACATCAAGGATACGAGCGGTCGGGTGCTCATTGCTTATGGCGCTAAGGGCCTGGGTAAGGTAACCGTATCCAAGAGACGAGGCATGCTTGGAAAACAAGGTAAGCTTGAGTTCACTGTGGAGTCGGTGCAAGCAGTTGACGGTACAGCCGTGCCGCTGCGGGCCAGCATGGAGGATTCTGGCAGAAGCAACAAGGGTGCCGTCATCGCTTCCGCTTTGTTGCTAACCGTATTTGCGGTTTTTGTTCATGGGAAGGATGTCACCATCAAAGAAGGCACCGAAATCATGGCATACGTGGATCATGACACGTTGATAGACCCATCCGCAAACAAATCGCTGCCTGCACAGCCAGGCGCTGCTGTCACGGGGGCCGTCGAGACTCCGATGCCGCCCGCTGTGCCGGATGCAAAGCTCACTGTGGTATCCAGTTTGATCGCAGGTGCCAATGTCGTAGGCGAGCTTCGCAATGACGGCCCAAGTCCGTGCGCCGCAGAGGTTATAGCCTTAATCAAGAAGGACGATAAGGCGGTCGGTGCTGGCTCATTAGTTCTGGATCGAGTTGATGCCAACCAAACACGAGCGTTCAGCATACCCGTGCAGGGATCTGTTGACGGCATACTCACCGTCAGTGTGAATGCCAAACCACTTCCAGCTACACCGGCTGCCACGCCAGCGCCTTCAGAGACGCCTGCACCAGCACCTTCAGAGACACCCGCACCAGCGCCCTAGTCCTACCTAGTCCGAGAGGCGCAAGGTGCGGAAGTAGAGAAGGTAATGCCATGCAAGGGCCTAGTCGTCTGATAATCCCATGCAATCGGGCCGTAGTATCGCCTCGGGGCGCTCCAGCGGCCACTTGCGTTTGGGCGTGTATGCAGGTAAAGAAGGCGTCCCGCAGGTCCCTTGCCGCCGATCTCATGTCCCGCGAGCCGAAGGACGAGATGTGGTAGAACTGGAGTAAAGGAGTGCTGGAGTATTGGAGTAGTGGAAAACCATCCGGTCTGCCATTCACCATCAACCATCAGCCATTCACGATCCGGTGTTGCCCCCCACCTTGTCGCCCACTCGCCTGTAAACCTGGCGATGTCTTACGAATTCTTGACAAACCCGGTCCGAAGTGATAACATAATCCGTAAGATCGGGGCGTAGCGCAGCTTGGTAGCGCACCTGTATGGGGTGCAGGTGGTCGCAGGTTCAAATCCTGTCGCCCCGACCATGAAAAGGCACTAGGTAATTGACCTGGTGCCTTTTTGCTCTGTGCCTCGATTACGCCGTCTTACGAAGTTTCGCCGGCTCATGGACCAGGCCGGCGATCATCCGCTCCGCGATCAGAGCAGGCGGGATTGACCCGTAGCTCAGCAACTCGTCATGGAAGGCCTTGAGGTCGAATCGGCCGGCCGTTTTCTGCTTCATGCGATCCCGCAGATCGAGGATCAGCAGCTTGCCGATGATGTAGGTCATCGGCTGAGTGGGGTCCATCGCATAATGCTTGACCTCCGCGACGGCATTGATCTCCTCGATGGCGGCGATGTGGATCAGCATGTCCACCGCCTCCTGGAATACCATTTGCCCCGTATGCAGGCCTACGTCAATGATTACTCGGCATGCACGCCATAGGAGGTCCTTGAGTTGGAACAACTCAATTCTCGGATCGGCGTAGAAGCCCTTCTCGCGCATCAGCTCTTCGCAGTAGAGCGCCCATCCCTCCACGAGCAGGCCGTTCATCATCTGCCTGCGGATTCTCGAGGGGATGTCCATCGCCTTCGTGAGTTGAAGATGGTGGCCGGGATAGCCCTCATGCAGTGCAATGATCGGTATCGAGTGGACGCAATGGCCTTCGAGCTGGGCCATCTGCTGCTCTGCCGGCGCACTCTCATCAATCGGTGTCACCCACAGGCATCCCTGCTTGCTGGTCTCGAACGGTGCAGGTGGGAAATACGCCGCATACGGCATCACGCTGCGCTCGAATTCCGGAGTGGTGCCCACGTCCAAACGCTCATCCCCTACGAGGGTCACGAGATCATGGTCAATGACGAACTGCCTTGCCGACTGCATCGCCTGCCGGTATGCCGCTTCGAGCTTGTCCTTAGGAGGATGGTCTTTCTTGAGGTTGTTGATAATCTCCTGCCAGGACATCGTCGGATCAATCGTCTTTGCAACCTCCCTGATCTCCATCTGAGTCTCGTTCAAGACCTTGTTCGCCAAGAGAACAAGGTCGTCCGGACCGTAGGTGAGGTAGTGTTCGCTGAACAGCTTCTGTTCATATATATCGGTCCCTATGGCGAAGTCGCCATTCGCTTTAGCAAAGCGATCCTCTCTCAGCCACAGGTCAAAGTCGAGGAATGCCTGGAGTGCCCCCTGGCTTGCGACAAGAAGATCATTTTCCATAGTCGGCAGGTGGGCGGCGACCCGTCTGACGACGTCGCGGAAGAAGGCGATTGCGCCGGGGACTACTTCATGCGCGACTTGTATGAACACCGGCGATGGATTCGATATGTTGTCCCGGCACGTCATCATCATCTCGGGAATCGCCCGCATTCTGCAGAGCATGGACTGCATTCTCTCTTCAAACGGCGCAAACTCGCGGATCAGCAGACTGAAGCAGCCCCATATGCCGATGGATGGGTATATGCTCGGGTTCCTTGCCCACGGGCGCTCGCACTCCATCATCAAGTAGTTCGACGATGCCAGGGAAAGAGCAAGGTGG
The DNA here is from genome assembly GCA_035686805.1 of Armatimonadota bacterium. GTDB lineage: Bacteria > Armatimonadota > UBA5829 > DTJY01 > DTJY01 > DASRZD01. The sequence continues at coordinate 982 of DASRZD010000343.1, read as the reverse complement.
TAGTCCAACTGGTCGTCGGGATCCAGCAGGCTCGGATCAACATCGGATTGAAGAGCCAGCCGGAAATCCTTGAAGGAATCGCCATAGCCCAACAGACATTCCCTGGACATGTCGCCGAATGTATCGTCGTAGTCATGAATGCCTAATATCGTGGCTCCTACGGGGTTCGACTCCCAAATCGTCTGGAGTATACCTTCGCACAACTGATGAAACCGCCTGGAGTTTGCTTCAATATTCATGAAAGCCCAACCTCTGGTGGTGTAAATTGTCAACAGTAGGCATGGAAAATGCCGTACAAATACATTATCGGTTGAGTATCCAATGTCTCCAGCAACTTTTTCAGCAGCGGAACAAGCCATCCGGTGCTTGACACATTCGCTCCCTGGTCTTATAATACCCGACAACGTCCGTTTGCCTTACGTGCGTTTTTCGCGCAGTGCAGACGGCCCCCCGCAGAACATGCGCTTGAAAGGATGGCTTCGATGGCACTAGATGATTGTCTGAAAAAGGAAGGCCTAAGCTTCGACGATGTGCTCCTTGTGCCGCAAAAGAGTGACATCCTCCCGCAGGAGTGCGACACCTCAACCTACGTTTGCAGGGGGGTTAAGCTTCATATCCCTCTTGTCAGCTCGCCCATGGATACCGTAACTGACGCCCGAATGGCCATTGCCATTGCTCGTGAAGGTGGATTGGGCATCATCCATCGGAACATGTCGGTCGAAGAGCAGGCCGGCGAAGTTGACAAGGTGAAGCGCACCGAGCACGGCATTATCCTCAATCCCGTGTATCTTTCCCCCGACAACACGATTTTCGACGCCCTCAAGATCATGGAGCGCTATCACATCTCAGGCGTTCCGATTACGACCGGCGATAAACTCGTCGGGATACTCACCAACCGCGATGTCCGATTCGAGGACGATCCCAGGCGACTGATCTCCGAGGTCATGACCAAGGAGGGCCTGATCACCGGGGCGGTCGGCAC
>DASRZD010000342.1:0-6434 GCA_035686805.1 Armatimonadota bacterium | reverse complement strand
TACCTGGTCGTAAATGACGATGTCGAATCGGCGGTTGATAAGCTTCGATGCATCGTGACTGCGGAGCGAGCGAGAATTCGCTGAGATGGACACTCTCTCGAACAAAACAATCATCCTTGGCATAACGGGCGGAATCGCCGCATACAAGGCGGCGGATGTCTGCAGCTCGCTCGTGAAAAAGGGCGCGACGGTCCACGTCGTCATGACCGAGCACGCCACCCGGTTCATCGGACCGGTGACTTTTCGGGCATTGACCGGCAACCAGGTGCTGACCGGCCTTTGGGACGAGCCCGAGGAATACGAGATTGCGCATGTCTCCCTTCCCGACAAGGCGGACGCATTCCTGATCGCCCCCGCGACCGCGAACATCATAGGCAAGATCGCCTCCGGGATCGCCGATGATATGCTCTCCACGATGGTGATGGCTTCGTCCGTCCCGGTGATCCTCGCTCCGGCGATGAACGTCCGAATGTGGGAAGATCCCATCGTGAAGGCGAACGTCGAGCGGCTGGAGTCGCTGGGCTACATATTCGTCAATCCTGAGAAGGGACGGCTCGCCTGTGGAGTCGAGGCGGTCGGCAGGCTCGCAGATCCGCCGAAGATTGTGCAGGCGCTCGTGGATTTCCTGGCGAGAAAGCAGGACCTCGCCGGTGTTTCGATCCTCGTTACCGCCGGGCCGACCCAGGAGCCGATTGACCCTGTGCGGTTCATCGCCAATCGCTCGTCCGGCAAGATGGGCTATGCCATCGCAAGGGCGGCCGCCGAGCGAGGCGCGAAGGTGATCCTGGTTTCCGGGCCAACTTCGCTGCCTGCTCCGCCGGGAGTGGAATTGGTCAGCGTTCAAACTGCCGCCGAGATGCTCGACGCCGTCCTCAAGCGACTGCCTGAAACTCAGGTGGTCATCGGGGCGGCGGCGGTGGCCGACTACACGCCCAAGTCGCCGGCAAAGTCGAAGGTCAGGAAATCCGACGCCGAAAAGTCAATCGAGCTTGCGCCCACGAAGGACATCATGGCCGAGGTCGGCCGCAAGAAGGGCAAGCGCGTGCTGATCGGATTTGCCGCCGAGACCGAAAACCTGATCGAGAATGCGAAGGCGAAACTGGCGTCAAAGAACCTGGACTTCATCGTGGCGAATGATGTTTCGAAGCCAGGGGTAGGATTTGGCTCGGACGACAACGAAGTTACTATTATCGCCGGGAGTGGCAAGGTAGAGAAGTTGCCCCGGCTTAGCAAGCTGGAAATCGCGCACAGAATCCTTGATTTTGTTAAGCAGTCCCGATAGCAGGGCTAGATGGAGGAGTACATTGAAGTGTGAGACACACCTATTCACATCGGAATCGGTGGCTGAGGGCCATCCCGATAAGCTGGCGGACCAGATATCGGACGCCATCCTCGACGCCATTCTGGATAAGGATCCGAACGGCCGAGTCGCGTGCGAGACCTTGGTGACCACCGGAGTTTGCGTGGTGGCAGGGGAGATCACGACGAGCGTTTACGTCGAGATTCCGGCGATAGTCCGCCATACCATCGAGGAGGTCGGCTACACCCGGGCGAAGTACGGCTTCGATTATGAGAACGTCGGCGTCATGACGGCCATCCAGTCGCAGTCGCCCGATATCGCCCAGGGCGTTGATACCGGCGGGGCAGGGGATCAGGGCATGATGTTCGGCTTCGCATGCGACGAGACCCCCGAGCTCATGCCCGCACCGATAATGCTTGCCCACAAGCTGGTTCGCAGGCTGTCCGCGGTCAGACAGAGCGGCGAGCTGAGCTACCTCCGGCCGGACGGCAAGAGCCAGGTAACGGTCGAGTATGCCGGTCACACTCCCGTGCGCATTGATAAGGTGCTCATCGCTGCCCAGCACCAGCCCACAATTCCGCAGACGACCATCTTCGAGGACATCGTCGAGCATGTAATCAAGCCCGCCCTCCCAGCCGAGTGGCTAGACAAGAAGACCAAGTTCCTCGTGAATCCCACCGGCAGCTTCTCCATCGGCGGCCCTCGGGCGGATACCGGATTGACCGGGCGCAAGATAATCGTAGACACCTACGGCGGCATGGCAAGGCACGGCGGCGGCTGCTTCAGCGGCAAAGACCCCACGAAGGTTGACCGCTCGGCGGCGTATATGATGCGCTACATCGCCAAGAACGTCGTCGCAGCGGGACTGGCAACTCGGTGCGAGCTTCAGATCGCCTATGCAATCGGCGAGCGCGAGCCTATGTCAGTCCTGGTGGAGACGTTCGGCACTGAGAAAATCCCATGCGAGCAGATCGCGAGGATAGTGACCAAGTACTTCAATCTCACGCCGGGCGACATCATCAGTAAGCTCGACCTGCGGAGACCGATATACAGGCAGACTGCGACTTATGGGCATTTCGGCCGCGAGGATCTGAACGTCCCCTGGGAGGACACGGACATGGCTGAGACCCTGCGAAAAGAGGCTGGAGTGTAGTTGTATGCCGGCGTTATCGTAGATGCCGATGCTCCAGGTCTGTCTCAACCCTTCACGTATCGCGTGCCTGAGGAATTGGAGAGCGCGGTCTTTGTGGGCGCTTGCGTGGCAGTGCCCTTCGGTAGCCGAGAGCTTGTAGGTTACATTGCCGAGCTTACCGAGACTGCCCCGCCCCTTGATGAGATAAAGGACCTGCTCTCGGTCATTCACGACTCGTGCGCCTTGAACAAGCCGCTCCTCCACATAGCCCGCTGGATATCGGACTACTACCTCGCTCCATTGGCCTACTCGGCAAAGGCGATCGTCCCCGAGGTGATGACGGCCAACGTAAGCTCGACCGTCCGCCTGCTCGATCCAGCCCTTGCATCACCGGCGTCCCCGAACCAGCAGAGGCTGGTGGAGGTGCTTGCCGATCTCGGCGGCAAATCCAATTCCGATATACTCAAGGCAAAGTCCCGGATCGAGAAGTTCGCCCCAACCCTCAGGCAGCTCAAATCGCGGGGGGCGATTGAGGTCATCCGATCACTGGAACTCCCGAAGGCCAGGCCGCGCCTTGTTCGAGGGCTGGAGCTTTCGGACGACGAATTCCCGGTTGACCAGCTCGAGTCCCATGCCCCGAAGCAAGCCGCCATAATGAAGGAGCTTTCCAAAGCGGACGGCGCTGTCCGGCAGTCGGAGCTTCTCCGCAAGGTTGGGAGTTCGACAAGCCCGGCCCGAGCGCTCGTTGACAAGGGCCTCGTAGAGAAGACCGACCTCCGGGTCCGCAGGAGGGCCTTCGATGCCCCCGAAACGGTTTCGCAATCCCTGACCCCGACTGAAGACCAAGAGAGGGCGCTGGAGATCATCAGATCATCACCGGTCACCTTGCTCTACGGCGTCACGGGCAGCGGCAAGACCGAGGTCTATCTCCAATCCATCGCCCGCGAGCTGGAGCAGGGGAAAGGCTGCATCGCCCTCGTCCCCGAGATATCCCTAACCACCCATCTCATGGGCGCGTACATCTCCCGGTTCGGCGACGAGGTGGCCATCCTCCACAGCCGCCTCTCGGTCGGCGAGCGGCATGATGAGTGGCGGAGGATCGAGAGCGGGGAGGCGAGGGTAGTCCTCGGCCCGAGATCGGCGGTATTCGCGCCGGTACGAAATCTGGGGCTGATAGTGGTTGATGAGGAGCACGAGCCGTCATACAAGCAAGACAATTCCCCTCGGTACAACGCTCGTACGACCGCCGAGGAGCGGGCCCGCAATGAGGGAGCTGGCATCATTCTCGGAAGCGCAACCCCGTCGGTAGAGAGCTTCCGCCGGGCTCAATCGGGGGAGATCGCGCTGGCCAGGCTGGATAAGCGGATAGACGATCGCCCAATGCCGGCCGTCGAATTAGTTGACCTTCGAGAGGAGTTCGAGCAGGGGCGCAGGAGCTTCTTCAGTGACCAATTGAAAGCGGCGGTCGAGGATCGGCTTACCAAGCGGGAGCAGATCATCCTCTTCGTGAATCGCCGCGGGTATGCGTCTTTCATCCTCTGCCGAACATGCGGATACACGGCGAAGTGCAACAACTGCGCCGTGTCTCTGACCTACCACTCCGGCCCGAAGGAGCTTCGATGCCATCACTGCGATGCGAGCCGTCCTGCGCCCACGACATGCCCGAATTGCGGGGGCCCTCATATCCGGCAGTTCGGCGTCGGCACGGAGAAGGTCGAGCTGGAAGCCAGGGAATTGTTCCCCGGCGCCTCGATCATCCGCATGGATAGCGACACCACTCGGCGCAAAGGCTCACATGCCCGGCTTCTGAACACTTTCCGCGAGGGCAAGGCCGACATCATGGTCGGCACCCAGATGATCGCGAAGGGCCTCGATTTCCCGAATGTCAGCCTCGTGGGGGTCATCAGCGCCGACACCTCCCTCCACCTGCCCGACTTCAATTCCGCCGAGAGGACTTTCCAGCTTCTCACGCAGGTCAGCGGACGTGCCGGTCGAGGCGATATTCCGGGGGAGGTGATCGTGCAATCCTTCTCACCCGAACACTATGCCATTCAGGCGGCGGCGAACCATGATTACGAGGGCTTCTATCGGCAGGAGATCGTCTTCAGGGAGGAACTGGGATATCCGCCGTTTTCGAGCCTGATCAATGTCGTTTCGACTGACCCCGTTGATGGTTATGCTGAAAAGAGGCTGCACGAATGGGTGTCGAGGCTGGACCTGCCCGAGGGCGTCGAAATCCTCGGCCCGGCGGAGTGTCCGTTGTCGAAGCTGAAGGGCCTCTACCGATGGCATGTGGTGCTGAAGGATCGCTCGGGTAACACAGAATTGAAGAGTATCGTTGGAGCAAGCGCTCCATTGCCGGGTCTGACATTCGACGTCGATCCGCTCTCGATGCTATAATAGCTCGGCGAATTGGGAAACAAGACAGAGGTTGCAGGACAAATGGCTGAAAAAGAGATCGTGACATATCCCGACCCAATTCTTCGGCAGCAGGCAAAGGCTGTCTCGAAACTGGACGCCGGCACAAAGAAACTAGCTGAGGATATGGTCGCCACCCTGCGCCGCCAGAATGGGCTCGGGCTCGCCGCCAATCAGGTCGGGGCGCTGCAAAAGGTTTTCGTCTACGATGACGGAACCGGCCTGGGGATCCTCATCAATCCGAAGATCGCCAGCGCATCCGGCGAGCAGGTCGGAGTCGAGGGCTGCCTGAGCGTTCCCGGCCTACAGGGCGAAGTCAAGCGGGCCAACTTCGTCGAGATCAGAGGCACCGACCTCAACGGCAAGCCGGTCAAAATCAAGGCCGAGGGACTTCTGGCACGCATTTTTCAGCATGAACTGGATCACTTGAACGGGACGCTCTTTATTGATCGGGCCGATCCGAACTCACTCCACTACGTGACCGAGGAAGAGCAAGAGGGGGACGAAATCTGAGGATTCTCTTCATGGGAACCGCGCAATTCGCCGTTCCCACTCTCAAGAAGCTGCTGGAGTCCAGGCATGAGGTGGTCGGCGTCGTGACTCAGCCTGACCGCCCTTCGGGCAGGGGTCGCGAAGTCAGGATCTCGCCGGCCAAGCAGGCGGCGCTCGAAGCCGGGATTCCCATCTATCAGCCGGAGAGAGTCCGATCGGAGGACTTCATCGCGCTCGTGCAGGGAATGTCCCCGGATGCGATCGTAGTGGCGGCGTTCGGGCAGATCATCCCCAAGGCAATTCTCGATATCCCCCGTTTCGGCAGCATAAACGTCCATGCCTCGCTCCTTCCGAAGTATCGAGGGGCTGCCCCGGTTCACTATGCCTTGTTCAACGGCGAGACTGTCACAGGCATAACGACTATGCTCATGGATCCCGGCCTGGACACCGGCCCAATCCTCCTTCGGCGCGAAATCGAGATATCTCCAGACGACAATGAGGGCACTCTCGAGGCTCGGCTCGCTGATATCGGCGCTGACCTTCTCATCGAGACCCTCGAGTTGCTGGAGAGAGGCGCGATCAGGCCAACCCCCCAGGATAATTCCCTTGCTACCAACGCTCCTTCGGTCAAGAAGGAAGAGTGCAGGGTTGATTGGAACCAGGATTCACAAGCGATAGTCAATAAGATCAGGGGTTGCACTCCTCGCCCCGGCGCTTACGCCTTGTTCAATGATTCCATGCTCAGAATCTGGTCGGCCGAATCGAGGGACTCGGGATCAGGCAGCCCGGGGGAGATCATCGGAACGAGCCGGGACGGCATCCTGGTCAAAGCCGGTCGGGGAGCGGTACTGCTGACGGAAGTCCAGCCTGAAAACAGGAAGCGCATGAAGGCAGGTGATTTCGCAAGGGGCTACGGGATCACCGTGGGCGCCAAGCTGCCATAGCTTGATCGTAACAGTTCACTCCTCTGGATCATTTCGCCAAGGCGGCGAAAAAAATCTTTGATTGACAACCGCGAATAGGAAGGTACCTCGGCTGGGAGTGTAGAATGAGTCTGTGTGGAAGAGTTCGAGGGCCTGACAAGAGAAGAAT
>DASRZD010000341.1:0-19859 GCA_035686805.1 Armatimonadota bacterium | reverse complement strand
AGAATCGAATTGGTCCGCGACGTCTTGCCAAGTTGTACGATAGTCAGTTCCTTTCATTACAATAGAGGAAGACTGGGGAAGGCCGCATGATGCGGAAATGTTTCGTTATTGAGAGGAGGTGACGAAGGATGACAAAGGGTTTTAGACCGGGACAGAAGGCACCTATTACTGCACAATACAAGGTAATAGGTCCGAGAGGTGGGGACGCAGGAAAGGAAGTGCAGTCTACAAGGGGAAAACCACTTCCGCCTACAGAAAAGCCAGGCATGATGTACGTGCCCACCGATCCGGTAAACAACAAGAGCGGAAAGCCATGAGTATTCTCCCCGGTAGAGCAAGCTGTCGGCGCGGCGTTGAACAGTGTTCGTTGCCGACAGCAAGCTCCCGGCATCCAAAGTGGCACACCTACGGCTCAGGGGGGCCTTCGCCCTCTCAAAGCAGATGCCTCCGGCATAAGCCAAAGCGGCGATGAATCGCCGCACTCCACATGGGTTGGTTGCTATTCATCGCCATATCTTGTGAACTCTGTATGTCCCTGAACCGTTGGAATAGGACGGATAGGGCCGATAGGACCGATGGGACCTATGCGTGGAGTCGGCGGAGGCCGACTTTGTGCTGTGTCAGCCGTGGGTTTTAACCCCCGGGGACCCGCGGGAGTGAACGGTAAACAGTCAACGGTGAACGGTAGAAGTCGGAGATCGGACGGATCCGACGGATCGGACGGATCAGACCAATGAGACGGTGAACAGTGAACAGTAAACGGTGAACGGTGAACGGCCCCCCAGTCGCCCCATCCCCCCCTTCTCCCATTCCCCCTTTCCCCCCATTTGACCATCAACCATCAGCCATCAACCATTCTGCAGAACGCTGGCACGGGAATTGCTGTATAGGCCCCGCCATGATACGCAACTTTCTTTCGGATGTCGCAACTGTGACCATCGGCAAGGCTCTGGACGCCTGCGGATTGAGGCATCGGGCCATCGCCAACAATATCGCCAATGTCGAGACCCCCGGGTTCACCCGCTCGGACGTCTCCTTCGAGAACCAACTCAAGAGCGTCCTGGACGGCTCGGATCTGGAGTCGGTCATGAACCGCCTGGAGGAGATCCAGCCGGAGACGCAGCTCGACTCGGTCACGCCTGCCGGCCCTGACGGCAATAACGTCTCGGTGGATCGGGAGATGGCCGACCTGGTTAAGAACTCGCTCGAATACGAAGCCCTCGTTCAACTGGCGAACCTCAAGGGCTTCATGATACGCACCGCAATCAGAGAAGGGAAGTGACGGCAGTGGGTAATTTCTCCTCAATTGACATAAGCGCATCGGGACTTTTCGCCCAGCGGACGAAGCTGGATGCGATAGCAAACAACATCGCAAACGCGAGCACTACTCGCACGGACAAGGGCGGCCCATACAAGCGGCAGGAGGTCGTCTTCAGGGCGCGCCTAGGGAAGCTGGAAGGCGGCGAAGGCGGGGTCGAGGTGGCGCAAGTCTTGGACAGCCCCGAGCCCCCGAAGATGGTCTACGATCCTTCGCATCCCGACGCAGGGCCGGACGGCACGGTTGCCATGCCTAACGTGAACATCGTGGAAGAGATGACCGATTTGATCTCCGCGACGAGGGCCTACGAGGCGAATGTGACCGCCATTACTGCGGCCCGGCAGATGGCCAGCAAGGCCCTGGAAATCGGCAAAGGATAGGTGATTCATCATGGCGATTAACCCAATCAGCAGCATACCGGCGCAGGCAATCTCGACGACGACCACTCAACCCGCCGAGAGCACTTCGTTCGGTGGGAAGATCAAAGAGGTCATCTCCGAGGTGAACAACCTCCAGGCGGACGCGGATACCGTGGCGAACAAGCTGGCTTCCGGGGACGCGATAGAGATCCACCAGGCCATGATCGCCATGCAGAAGGCGAGCACGGCCCTGCAGTTCACCATTCAGGTGCGAAACAAGATCATCGAAGCCTACCAAGAAATCATGAGGATGCAGCTATAGTGATGCGTGATGCGTAATGCGTAAGGCAGACTCCGGATTGATAGAGGGGAAGAATGGACCAATTTAGCAAACTCGGGCCGGTGCAGGCGATATCGAAGTTTTGGGGGACACTGAGCAATACTCAGCGCTTCATATCTGTTCTGTTCATCTCCGTAAGCGTCGTGCTCCTTTCGGTGGTTTCCGTGGTTGCCACCAAACCCAGAATGGAAGTCCTGTTCTCGGGATTGGAGCAGGCGGATGCCGGCGCGGTTGTCTCGAAACTTCAGGAACGGGGCGTCAAGTACGAATTGACCGACGGTGGAAGCGTCGTCAGAGTCCCCGCCAAGGATGTCCATGAAATGCGCCTGGCACTCGCAACTGAGGGATTGCCCGCCGGCGGCAGCGTCGGGTTCGAGATTTTCGACAAGACCAGCTTCGGAATGACCGAGTTCGCGCAGAAATTGAATTACCAGCGCGGACTCCAGGGAGAACTCGAACGGACAATCAGCACGTTGGATATGGTGGAGCAGGCGCGGGTCCACGTTTCAATTCCCGAAGAGTCAGTTTTCAATCGCGACCGGCAGGACAAATACGCCAGCGCGTCCGTGGTTATGAAACTCCGACCCGGCGGCCAACTCGGCTCCGATCAGGTGGGCGGGATCGTGCATCTTGTATCGGCGGCGGTTGTTGGATTGAAGCCCGGGCACGTGACGGTCGTGGATACTCAGGGCAATATCCTCAACGAAGCAGGCGACGACGCCACCGGCCTCGATCCGAGGCTGAGCGCATCACAATTGCAGTTGAAGAGCAATGAGGAGCAGCGGATCGAGAAGGACCTTCAGACCATGCTGGATCGGGTGGTCGGCGCGAATAAGGCGGTTGTGCGGGTCAATGCCCGCATGAACTTCGACCGCCGAGAAACCAGCAGCGAAGTCTTCAATCCCGGTGGGACGGGGACTGGCCTTCTGGTGACTGAGAGCACGACCGACGAGACCTACGGCGGGGGGCCGGGCGCTCCCGCGACGGCCGGTGTCGCCAAAGGAGAAGGCTACCGTCGGACCGAGAGGAACAACAAATACCAGGTTTCGCGGACGACCGAGCATGTGATCAAGTCGCCGGGCTCGATCGAGCAGCTTTCCATCGCGGTGATTCTGGACGAGAAAGTTGATGCGGCCAGAATCCCATCGGTAAAGAAGGCCGTCGAGGCGGCGGTGGGTGCTGATCCGAAGAGAGGCGATCAGGTCACCGTGGAGAGCGTCCCGTTCGACAACTCCGCGATGCAGAAGGAAGCGAAAGAGCTTGCCGCTATAGCCTCCAAGGCGAACTACATGGGGATCGGCAAGACGGTCGGCGCAGTGCTGCTGCTTCTCGGATTCCTCTTTTTCCTGAGGAAGACGCTCGGTTCGGTCAAGATCAGCGTGACAGAGCAGACGGTGGCACAGATGCCTACCCAGGGCAAAGTAGCCGTCGCAGAGGGGAATGGGCCGCCTCAGGCGGATGGAGGAGCGGTGCTGCAGGGAGTAGGGGACAAGCGGCCGGAAGAAGTCGCCCAGGTCATTAAGAGTTGGATTTCAGAATCGTCGTGAGGTGAATAAGTGGCAGTTCGCAATTTGAAGGAGCTTAATGGGGTCAAGAAGGCGTCGGTGCTGCTGATGTCGCTGGGGGCGTCGGCATCGGCCGAGATATTCAAGTATTTGGACGAGCATGCAATCGAGATGCTCGCTTCCGAGATAGTTAGGATCGGACAGGTAGATCCGGAGACCAGGGATGCCATCATCAGCGAATTCCAGCGAGCCGTGGTATCGGAGGCGCCGAGTGCGGGCGGAAGGGATTTCGCGGCACAGGTACTGGAGCAGGCGCTGGGTCAGAAGAGAGCCAGCCTGGTGATGCAGAAGGCCGCGATTCCCGATAAGACCAAGCTGTTCCAGTCGCTGCGGGACCTGAAGCCGATGGAGGCAGTAGATCTGCTGGCGGGGGAGCATCCGCAGATCATCTCGCTGGTGCTGGCGTATCTGCCTTCGGAGAAGGCGGCGGCTATTATCTCGAGGCTCGAACAGGACTTGCAGGTTGAGGTGGCTTTCCGGATATGCGTGATGGACAACGTTGACCGGAGCGTCATCACGTACATCGAGGAGGCTCTGGAATCACGATTGAGGCGCACAGAGGACATAGTCGAGGTCGCTGCCGGTCCGGATGCCCTGGTCGAGATACTGAACAATGCCGACCGCTGGACCGAGCGCCTGGTGCTCGATGCTCTGAACACTCGCGAGCCGGAAATCGGCCAGCAGGTTCGGAAGCTGATGTTCGTCTTCGAGGACATCCTGAAACTGACTGACCGGTCGGTGCAGCTTGTGCTTAGGGAGATTGATCAGGAAGACCTCAGGTATTCGCTGAAGGCGTGCGACGAGGCGTTCAGCGAGCTGATCTTCAGGAACATGTCCGAGCGTGCGGCGGAGACTTTGAAAGAGGACTTAGAACTCATCGAGAAGCCGAAGACGGCGGACGTCGAAGCGGCTCAGCAGCGAATCGCTTCCGTAGTCAGGGGGCTGATTGCGAGTGGCGATGCCGCCATCGCCGAGCCGGAGGACCCCGAGGGATCGGGGCAGCCATAGGAGCAAGAGGTTGAGCAAGATAATAAAGGCTGAGTCCGTGGCGGACCCGGAAGTCGCGGGTTACTACCTTGTGGACTGCAAGCTTGATAAGCCGCGTCATTCGCGGGCCAAGGGCACATCACCCGAGGAAGAGGCCGGTCTCATGATCGAGAATGCCCGAGAAGAAGCGGAGACGATCATCTTGGAAGCGAGGGCTGAGGTTGAGTCCATTCGGACGTCGGCCTATGAAGAAGGGAATCAGGCGGCGGAACAGGAGCTTGAAGCGGCGAAGTCCGCCATGGACGAGCGTCTTGCCGAGATCGAGGCGGATGCTCAGAAGCAGATCGAGGACTTTTGGAAATCAATCGAGCCGGAGCTGCTCAAGCTGTCGGTCGAGATTGCCGGGAAGATCATCCGGCGGGAAATAGACGGGCATCAGGATTTCATCGTGGAGACTATCAAGGCGGGGCTTTACCAGCTCAGGGATCGGCGGGATGTGAAGATACGCGTGAATCCGAAAGACTACAAGTTCATTCGCGAGCGCAAAGAAGATCTGGCGGCGTCATTCGACGGGGTGCAGTCGCTTGAATTGATAGATGACCGGCGGGTAGGCGAGGGTGGATGCGTCATCGAATCTGCGAACGGCCACCTGGATGCCGGTATAGAGACCCAGTCGGCGGAGATCGAGCGCGCACTTCTGGAGGCGGCACATGAGGGATAGCCCGGCCCCGACACTCGAGAGATACCGGCAGGTGGTGTCTCGGCTGAACACCATGAAGCTGAACGGCAAGGTTTCGCATGTGGTGGGCGTTGTGCTGGAGTCACGGGGACCTGCAGCGAGGCTGGGCGAAGTCTGCGAGATACATGTGAGCCGCAGCGTGCCTCCGATCCCGGCGGAGATAGTCGGGTTTCGGGAGAATCATGTGCTTCTTATGCCTTTGGGCGATATGGAAGGCATCGCGCTGGGCAGCGATGTCATCGCCCGGGGTTCCTCGATGAAGGTTCGGGTCGGGCGGGGCTTGCTGGGACGAGTGCTCGACGGCTTGGGAAGGCCGATTGACGGGCTGGGCCCCATCGAGACCGAGGATGAATTGCTGGTCAGCCGGACTCCTCCGAGCGCATTGAAGAGGCAGAGGATCAAAGAATCGCTGGCGTTCGGAGTGAAGGCGATTGACGGGCCGCTCACCTGCGGCAGGGGACAGCGCATAGGCATATTCGCGGGCAGCGGAGTAGGGAAGAGCATCCTTTTGGGGATGATCGCCCGCAATACCGAGGCGGACGTGAATGTGATCGGCCTTATCGGCGAGCGAGGGCGCGAGGTGCGGGACTTCATCGAAAAAGACCTCGGCCCCGAAGGACTTGCGAAATCGGTGGTGGTCGTGGCGACATCCGATCAGAATGCGCTCGTTCGACTGAAAGGCGCCATGGTTGCCACCACGATCGCCGAGTATTTTCGAGATCAGGGCAAGGATGTCATGCTCATGATGGACTCGGTTACCCGAGTGGCATGGGCACAGCGAGAAATCGGCCTGGCGGTTGGAGAGCCTCCAACGACCAGGGGCTACACGCCGTCGGTCTTTGCACTTCTGCCCAAGCTGCTGGAGCGTTCGGGCACCGCCGCTTCGGGCTCTATCACAGCGCTTTACACCGTCCTGGTCGAGGGCGACGACATGAACGAGCCGGTCGCGGATTCGGTCAGGAGCACGCTCGATGGGCATATCGTCCTTTCGAGGGATCTGGCTCATGGAAACCATTATCCGGCGATTGACGTGCTGGCGAGTGTGAGCCGTCTGATGCCGGACATCGTGCCGGAGGACCATCTGGAGGCGGCCAGCCGGCTCAGGGACCTGCTGGCGACTTACAGGTCGGCTGAGGATCTTATCAACATTGGGGCGTACGCCGATGGGAGCAACCCGAAGATTGATTATGCCAAGGCGCATATCGAGGAGGCCAACGGCTTCCTGAGACAGGGGATAGATGAGGCTGCTCCATTCGGAGAAACTATATCACGACTGAAAGACTTATTTGGAGCTGAGAAATGAAGGCCTTTCGATTCAGTCTGCAGAGGGTGTTCAACTACCGGGAAACGATAGAGGAGGCGCTCCTTTCCGAGCTTGCCGAGATAAGGAGTGCATACGACCGCGAAATGAATCGGTTGACCGAGATCGTGAGTACCCGCCGGGTGTTCTATGACGCCATGAAGAGCGAGCTGGCATGCGGCAACCCGGAGTACATCCGCCGGGCATATCACTTCCTGGAGGACCTGTCGCAGCAGGTGCAGACCCAGGAAGTCGCCGTGAAGAAGCTGGCTCAGAAGAGGGAAACCAAGACTGCGGAGGTCGTGGAAGCGTCGAAGGACCGCAAGGTGCTGGAGAGACTGAGGGATTACCAGGCCGAAGAGCATACCCGTCAGTCGCTCCGCGAAGAGCAGGGCTTCCTGGACGACCTTGCGGGGATCGGGCATCAGCGGAAGAGGCAGGCTAGTTGAACCTGGAGCACGTGGAGGCAGTCAGGGCTCGGATAGCGGAGATCGAGCGGAGGTTCGCAGGATTGGAATCCCAGCCTGCGACTTCCTTCGAACAGGCGCTGAACATCGCCCAGGCCGGGAACTCGAAACCCTGCCCTCAGGAATTGGAACCGCTGATCGCCGATGCCGCTGAGAAGTACGGCATTGACCCGTCGGTCATCAAGTCCGTGATCAGCGTCGAGTCGGGATTTCGGCCGGGAGCGGTGTCCAGGGCGGGGGCTCAGGGGCTTATGCAATTGACGCCCGAGACTGCACGAGCGCTGGGAGTTGACCCGATGGACGCCGCGCAGAACATCGAAGGCGGGACAAGGTATCTCGGCCAGCAGATAAATCGTTTTGGGAGTTTGGAGTTGGGGCTTGCGGCATACAACGCCGGTCCCGGGAGCGTCACCCGATTTGGGGGCGTGCCTCCATATTCGGAGACTCGGGACTACGTGAGCAAGGTGCTCGGCCGTATGGCTCAATACTCGAACGATCAATGAAGGGAGGTGAACGACATAGAACAAGCAGCTAACCTAATAGATGTGGCTATGCTGGGCACACAGCCGATCGTCGGCAGCCCGCCCGGCCAGGCCGCACAAGTAGAGGACCCATCGTGCTCATTCGAAGCGGTCATAGCCCAATTGATAGGGCAGACCAACCAGGGCACGGAATCCAGGGTGGATGAGGGTTCGGAACGGGCTGGACGGCAGGAAACCGAGAAGACTCCCGATCCGTCGGGAGAAGCGTCCCAAGCAGTAGGGACGGCCATTGCGGAAGCGGTCATTCTGCCGAGGTTCGTAGAAAACGCGCAAACTGAGCACGCAGGCAAAACGGCTTCGGATACTAAGATTGGCTCAGAAGGGGTTAATCTGGAGTACTCCGAATCCGCGGCGTCTGCCATGCCTAGCACAGCCGTTACCCAGAATCCCCCTGAGACTGAACTGCCTGCGGATGACAGGCCGCCTTCCGACACGCCTCAGGGCATCACTCCCAAGGCAGTGAGCCTGCCGAAGTCCGACCACTCGGACAAGGTTGACGTGTCGGACAAGTCGGACGTGACACGAACGCCGATTCCCGCCCCTCAGCGGGCGCAGGAGGCCGCTCAGATCGAAGTACCGGTCCAGCCCCCTGCGGATCAACTCACTGCCAAAGAGATCCAGCCGCAGCCTGCACTGGTGCAGACCCACAAGACTCCGGTCTCTGAGCCGGCAGCTTCCACGGTGATTGCTGAACCTCTGATCATCATGGCAGAGAATCAGCCGGTTGCGGTCCAGGAGGATCAGCCCTCGATCGAGGCACCTAAGATCGGGACTCAGCGAACAGTCATTGCGCCTGAGCCTGAAGCGCCGGTGGATAGGCAGCCGGTGAGCCGGCCTCAGTTCGAGGCGGCAGTACCCGACCAGCAAGTCGAGGTGGAGCAGGCGAAGGTCATGGATGTCCAGCCGATATCCAAGTTGGACGAGGGCAAGACCGATCAGCCGGCCAAGGCGGAGCCGAAGCTCGGATGGGCGCCGATACAGGCCCAGGACCCCAGCCCGCAGGCGGTGAGGCTGGATGGACAGACCAGTGCTCATCTTCCGCCCCAGGAAGTCACTCAGGCGAAGGTCGTGCATCAGATCGTTCGGACGATCAGGATGCATACTTTCGACGGCGGAGGCAGCATGGTCCTGAAGCTCGCCCCGCCTCATCTCGGGACGATCCGCATGGATGTGACCGCCGAACATGGGGTAGTCACGGCCAATCTGTCAACCAGCAATGAATCGGTTCGGCAGATACTGGAGTCGGGTCTCTCGACACTGAGCCGATCACTGGCGGATGCCGGCGTTCATGTTGACGCCATATCCGTTCAGACCGACACACGTCCCGACGTTCGGGATAACTTGAGCCAGAGCCTGAATTGGCAAGGAAGCTCGTCTCACGCAGGCAGCCGGCAAGGGGAACAGCAATATCCCCGAATGCTGCAAATGCAGATGGAGCAAGCCTCCGAGACGGATTCTCGGAGGAGAGGCCAGTTCGATTTTCTGGCATAGGAGGAATCGAAATGATAACAGGAATAAGCGGCGCGACATCAGCATCCAGTTCGGCTGCCGGGAGTGCCGGGAACTCGCCGCTGGACCGCGACGCGTTCTTGAAGTTGCTGATTGCCCAGTTGGGAAATCAGGATCCGCTGAAGCCGATGGATGATAGCGCATTCATCGCGGAGCTGGCGCAGTTCTCCAGTCTGGAGCAGATGCGGAACATCAACGAAACCTTGTCGCCGTTGATGAGCTTGATTCAGCCAATGGTGCAGAACCAGGCTTCGTTCGAAGCAGTGAGCTGGATTGGCCGGACGGTAACGGCCCAGGATCCCGATCCGCCGACTTATCCGGATGGGAAGCTGGTGGATCCGGTCACGGACTCTGAAGGCAATCCAGTAAAGGACTCTGCAGGCAATCCGACGGCGAAGAGCCTGACAGCCAGGGTGGACAGCGTCACGTTCACGGCAGACGGCCCTATGCTCAATATCACAGTTCATCAGAAGGTGTATGACGTGAACCAGGGCATCGTGGTCGAACAGGACGTCAAGAAGGAGATACAACTGGGCGGCGTAGTCAGCCTCACGTAGACGTCTGTCCCAGGGCTGGGGAGATATTCCCCAGTCTGGAGGTCAGAGGTTGGAGGTTGGAGGCTCAAACCCCAACTTCCAACCTCAAACCTCCAACTGCCAGACGCCCTGGCACGCAAATTGCTGTTCAGGCGTCGGCATGCCAAACCAGGTTGGTGATGAGAGAATGAGCAACATTAACCCCATCGTCGGCGTGAAGCGTCCGGACGCCGGCAGGGCCATAACGCCTGCCGGTAAGCAGGGCGACTTCGCGGCTGCACTATCCAGGGAGAGCGCACGTCTAGACTCCCTGAAGATCTCCTCGCACGCCCAGAAACGGCTCAATTCCTCGCAGGTGACATTCAGCGAATCGGATGTCCAGCGGCTCGATGGAGCGGTTCGGCTCGCGACCGAGAAGGGCGCGAACCAGTCGCTCATCATGCTGGACAACCTGGCGCTGGTGGTCAGTGTGAAGAACCGGGTCGTGATCACGGCAGTAGACGACGGCCGGGCTCGCGAGGGAATCTTCACCAACATTGACAGCGTGGTGATTGCTTAGGAGGTGACAGATAGGGCAATTAGTTTGGGGCCGGACCTCGACTGAGGAGGCCCCGTGCCGGTCGCGAACCGAGCGGCACAAAGCATCCAATCCCGATAAGGGAAATCACAGGAGGTCAAGTTAATGATCCAGGCCATGTACAACGGCGTCTCGGGTCTGCGAGCGCATAAGACCCAGATGGACGTCATAAGTAACAACATCGCGAATATCAATACGATCGGCTTTAAAGCGAGCAGGGTGAACTTTAGGGAAATGCTTAGCCAGACAGTCCAAGGAGCCAAAGCGCCGAAGCCAGGTGGGACCGGCGGCACGAATCCGGTGCAGATCGGATTGGGCACGAGCATCGGCAGCGTTGATGCCAGTATTAGTCAGGGCTCACTCATCTCTACAGGGAAGGCAACCGACGTCGCCATCGAGGGCAATGGTTACCTGATCCTCGGTGACGGCTCGGGCAAGTACTTCACCCGCGACGGCTCTCTGACACTGGATTCGGAAGGCGTGCTGGTATCCGCAGGATCGGGGTTGAAGGTCCTCGGTTGGATGGCGGATCCATTTACCGGTGTCATTGACAACGCAGCGCCGATCTCTGCGTCATCGGCCATCAGGCTTCCGGTCGGACAGCTTGCCATCTGCAGGCAGACAACCAGCCTGACGTATGGCGGCAACCTGGATTCGAATACCGCGGCAGGCGGAAGCCAAATTATAAGCGGGCAGGTTTACGATTCACTGGGTGCCCCGCATACCCTCACGGTCAGCCTCATAAAGACCGCGAATCCGAGTGTATGGGATTGGGTGGCGGATAGTCCGGACGCAGATCCTGCTGTACCTGTCGGTAGCGGGTCGATCACGTTCGATTCGAACGGTAACTGCTTGACAAGTTCAGGCTTGGTCTCGTTGACCCTGGCTTTGGCTAATGGGGCAACCAATCCCATAGACATGAGCTTGTCCTTCCAGTCAATCACTCAGCTTGCCGGCAACACCACCGTCAGTGCGACGTCCCAGAACGGACTGCCTCTCGGCGGTCTGGACAGCTTCAGCATCGGCAAGGACGGCGTCATCTCTGGTTCGTTCACGAACGGGATGTCCCAGCCGCTGGGCCAGATGGCCCTGGCTCAATTCAGCAATGCCGCCGGTCTGACAAAGGCCGGCAATAACCTACTTATCGAAAGCAGCAACTCAGGCCTGCCGCAGATCGGGCAGCCGTCTGAGGGTAGTCTGGGCAACATAACCGCCGGATTCCTTGAGTCGTCCAACGTGGACCTTCCGACCGAATTCGCCGCCATGATAGTCGCGCAGCGCGGTTTTCAGGCGAACTCCCGGATAATCACCACTTCGGATGAAATACTCCAGGAGCTGGTGCAACTGAAGCGGTAATCAGCCGTCGGTTTCAACCGGCGGTACGGGCGCCCCAGGCGGCGTCGGGGCGCCCGTCCAAAGGAAAAGCGCATGATACATCTGCGGTTGATAAACGGCACGGAGATAGTGCTGAACTCTGGTCTTATCGAGTTCATAGAGGCTACCCCGGACACCATCATCTCTTTGTCGAACGGCAAGAAGATGATCGTCCGGGAATCGGTTTCTGAGGTCATTGAGAAGGTTGTGGATTTTCACGCACGTATCGGGGTGCTCGTGGAGAAGTCTCTTCGGAAACCAGATTAGCGATCAGGGATAGTACTAATTATGGATCTTGCAACAATTGTCGGCTTACTGCTTGCCTGGGGCGCGGTGCTGGGTGCACTGATGATGGAGGGAGGCAAGGTCACTGACCTTGTCAACGTTTCGGCTTTTGTCCTAGTGGTAGGCGGAACGGTCGGCGCAACCATTATAGCCTTCTCCATGAAGCAGATCATGGCTCTGCCACAGATCGTACGGAACGCGTTCTTTGCCAAGGATGCCGACCTTCCGGAGATCATCCGCACAATGGTGGAATTCGCTCGGAAAGCTCGCAAGGAGGGCATCCTGATCCTCGAAGAGGAGGCAAAGAATGCGGACAACAAGTTTCTTCAGATGGGCATCCAGCTCGTGGTGGACGGCACTCCATCGGAAATGGTCCGGGAGATCCTCGAGACGGAGATCGTCTCTCTCCAAGAGCGCCATAAGGTGGGGGAGAGCATTTTCGCCACTATGGGGGGATTCGCCCCTACACTGGGGATCATCGGAACGGTCATGGGTTTGATACATATGCTCGCGAGCCTCGACGAGCCGGGCGCGATGGGCCCCGCAATCGCGGCGGCGTTTCTGGCGACCCTGTACGGCGTGGCGCTCGCAAACCTGGTCTTCCTCCCGATCGGCTCGAAACTGAAGGCGCGCACCTCCGAGGAGATAATCGTCTATGACATGATGGTCGAAGGCATCCTTTCTATCCAGGCAGGCGACAATCCCAGAATGGTCGAAGCCAAGATGCTGGCGTTCCTGCCGCCGAAACTGCGACAAGCTATGGTGCCGCTGGGAGCGGCAAGGGAGCAGCATGGGACGGCGTGACAGATCATCGGGAAACCAAGGCGAGGGCGGTCACGACGGTGGCGGCGCGCTACGCTGGGTTTTGACGTATGCGGACATGATCACGCTGCTGATGGCTTTTTTCATCATGCTCTATTCGATGTCCGTTCTTAATATGGCCAAATTCCAGCAGGTGGCAACGTCCATCAAGAGTGGATTCGGGGGAATGGTTGAAGGTCAAGGTCGTTCGATTCTTGGCTCGAGCGAGCAGTTCAACCTCAAGCTGTCGCCGATACCGAACGATATCTCCGGAGTCCCCGACCAGACCATGAAGAAGATACAGACCATGATAAAGGACGAGAAGCTGGAGAACAAAGTCAGACTTCGGGTGGATGAGAGAGGGCTGGTCATAAGTCTGGCAACCGACAAGGTGCTCTTTGGCCCAGGGCGGGCAACGCTCTCACGCTCGGCGAGGAAGATCATAGATGCGGTTGCCGATACGCTCAAAGACGTTCCTAACGAAATCCGGGTCGAGGGACATACCTGCGATCTGCCGATTAGGTCGTCGGAGTTCCCGTCGAACTGGGAGCTGTCAACAGCCAGGGCAACCAATGTCATAC
Source organism: Armatimonadota bacterium (assembly GCA_035686805.1). Classification (GTDB taxonomy): domain Bacteria; phylum Armatimonadota; class UBA5829; order DTJY01; family DTJY01; genus DASRZD01. The sequence continues at coordinate 6,579 of DASRZD010000341.1, read as the reverse complement.
GCTACCTCATAGATAAGAAAGGTTTTCAGCCGGGCCGGCTCTCGGCTGCGGGTTATGCGGACAGCCGAGCGCTGGTGCCGAATACAAGCGAATTCAATCGCGCCATCAATCGGCGTGTGGATATAGTAGTGCTCAGATCTCAGATAGTAGGGGGTAACTGGAATGCGATTCATCCGTGAGAACAATGGGAAGCTGCCCATCGCAATCATAATCGCCGTCGTGCTTGTGCTGGTTTTGGCGGCGGGCGCTTTCACATTCTCCAAGATGGCCGGGAAGTCGAAGGGCAAAGGCAAGAAGGTCGAGAAACCAGTGGAATTGAGCGACTGGACTCTCGATGAGTTCATCATCAACTTGGCGGATATCGCCGAACCCCATTACCTGAAAGTGAACCTCGTGCTGGAGGTCGCGGTCGGTGCCAAAGGTAAAGAGGGTGAAGGCGGGGGCAAGGACACTCAGGAAGCGAGGGCGCGCGACGCTATCATCACTGTGCTGACGGAGAAGCATTTTGCCGACCTGCTGAGCGAACAAGGCAAAGATCAGCTCAAGGAGGATCTGAAGACGGCTTTGAACTCCGAACTCAAGGATATGAAAGTCGAGAATATCTATTTCACTTCATTCGCAATGCAATAAGATGGCTAAGCAGACTATCACAAAAGAAGAGAACGATATGCTGTCCGAGGCTCTGAGCTCCCAGGGCGCGGCCCGGGAGCGCCGGGTCAAGACATTCGACTTCGCGAATCCGGACAAGCTTTCGAGGGCCAACCTCCGGGCACTGGAGCTGATATTCGCCACTCTGGAGAAGTCGTGGACCGGGACGCTTGCGGCGGCTCTGCGGACCGAAGCGCTGGTGCAGATCAAGCCGTTCGAGCAAGCAACGTTCGGCAGCTACGCTGAGTCCGTGCCCGAAGGATCGCTGATATTCGAGGTTTCGCTGAACCCGCTGCCCGGAAAGGCGCTCATCGAAATGCCCACGGCGATTGCCCTGCCCATCGTTGATCGCCTCGCGGGCGGCAAAGGGCAGGTTCAGGGCGAGCCCAAGCCGATGACGCAGATCGAGAAGAGCATCGTGTCGGGATTCGTCGGCAGGCTGGTGTCCGACCTGGCATCGGCATTTGGCCCGGTTGCCAGGCTCGAACCGGTTGTCACTGACGTACATACGTCTGCGGCCGAGATCGTGCTGGCTAAGCAAGCGCCTATTATATTGTCGACTGCCGTATGGGATACCCTGGCGATGCAGCAGTCGGTCAACATCGCCCTAACGGTTAAGGCGCTCAATCCCATTCTCGAGGACCTCATTTCACAGAGATGGCGGAAGCTTGAAGAGGGCCCTAAGGAATCGGCGTCTGCGTCCATTTCGCGACGGCTTCGAGAGGTGGAAATCCCGGCCAGGATTCATCTCGGTCGGGCGAGCGTCAGCATGCAGGACGTGCTTAGCATGGAAGTCGGTGATGTAGTCCGACTGGAGACGACAGTCAATGACCCGCTTGAGATCGAGATCGGCGGGCAGTTAAGATTTCAGGCGAAGCCGGGCCTCATGGGTAAGAGACTGGCCGTTCAGATAGTGAATCAGGCCGAGGACACGGCGCATGAGGAAGTGCCGCTGGCACAAGCGGCGTGAGTAGTGCTTGGTGCATGGGAGGTAAGTCATGAGTGAGAAGAGCGCAGCAGAGGAAATCGTCGAGCAGCAGGCGGCAGAACCCGCCCATAACGTCGAGTTGAGCATCGTTGATTCGGATGCCGACCAGTCCGGGCGGGTACAGGAAGCCCGCTTCTCGGCGCTCCAGAACTCGCCGATGAGTTCAGATCAAGGCTCGATTGACATGCTGGCCGATGTCGAGCTGAACCTGACGGTCGAACTTGGCCGAACCTCGATCCCGGTGAAAGAGGTCCTTCAACTGGGGCCGGGCTCGATAGTCGAGCTTCACAAACTCGCCGGCGAGCCGGTGGACATCCTGGTGAACGGCAAGATGATCGCCAGGGGAGAGGTCGTCGTGGTTGACGAGAGCTTCGGAGTTAGGCTGATGGAGATCGCCAGCCAGTCAGAACGTCTTGGGCGTTGAGGGTGATGAACTTGAGATACATGGCAACCGCATTCTTGTTGATTATTATAGCTTCGGCGGCTTTTGCTCAGGCGACCGGTCCGCAGTTGAGTTTCGCTCAGGCCGAGCCCGAGGCGCTTTCGCTGGGCATTATGGCGGACGGGGCAGTGATCCCTGAGTCGCCGCCCAGCACCGAGTCCGCGCCTGAAGACAAAGCCGACGCTGAGGTGAACGTCACCGTCTCGGAGGCCGAGCACATCGAGCACTTCTCGATGCGCAGGCCGTCCGAGCCCGGGCCGGTCGAGACAGAGGCGGTGAATAACAAGCCGGTCGAACAAGGTCCGCCGGTGGTTCGGAAGAGCGGCCGGCCGGATAAGATCGCCATGCTCGCGGATCTGGAGAAGAAGGATCAATCGCCCGCCGCGGGAGGATCATCGGTCACGGCGAAAACGGTCCTTTCCACGATTCTCAAGCTGGCCGTGGTGCTTGTTCTTGCTTATCTAACCATCCTCGTGCTGAAATGGCTGTCGGTGAAGAAGGATGCGCCCCCCGAGAGTCAGGGGGACTTCCGAGTCAAGGATACGCTGAGACTTTCCCCGACAGGCACGCTCCACCTGGTTGACGTGAAGGGCAAGACCTTGCTTATCGGATGCTCCTCGGGCCAGGTGAATCTCATTCGTGAATTCGATGAGATAGAGCAAGTCGAAGCGAAGTCGGATGGCCATTTCGCCCAGTATCTGGAGCGATATTCCCAGACTTCGCGCAAGCATGGGGCTGCCGGCCGGGTAGCGGGCCTACTCCGAGATTGCACTACCTATCTAAGGGAGCGCAGGAACAAAGTAGGCGGAGACGGGCGATGAGGAAATCGGCGCTGATCGCATTATTCGTGGGCCTGGCATCAATGGCATGGGCCGAGCCGACTATCCCGACGGTGAATATCGGCGTGGGCATGGCGAGGGGCCCGCAGGAGATCTCGACCAGCCTTCAGATCCTGCTGATTCTGACGGTGCTGTCGCTCGCTCCGGCGATGCTCATCATGCTGACGTCGTTCACCAGAATCATCATCGTTCTTTCGTTCACCCGGGGCGCGCTGGGAACTCAGCAGGTGCCGCCGAACTCGGTGCTGATCGGGCTCGCGCTCTTCATGACGTTTTTCACTATGGCGCCCGTCTTCACGAACATCAACCAGTATGCTCTCCAACCATACGTGCACAAGGAGATCAGCTATGACGTGGCGCTCGATCGGGCTTCTTCGCCTATCCGAGACTTCATGTTCTCGCAGGTGAGGGAGAAGGACATCGCACTGTTCGTTGATCTCAGCCGCGAGAAGTCGCCCGAAACCGAGGCCGATGTTCCCACTTACGTGCTCATCCCGGCATTCCTTATAAGTGAGCTTCGGACGGCATTCAGTATAGGATTCCTGATATTCATACCATTCTTGATCATTGACATGGTGATTGCGGTGACATTGATGTCCATGGGCATGATGATGCTGCCGCCGGTCATGATCTCGCTGCCGTTTAAGATTTTGCTCTTCGTGCTGGTGGACGGGTGGCATCTGATCGCCCAGTCGCTGGCCATGAGTTTCCATTGAGGTGAAAGATGACTGACGCAACGGCACTCGAAATCGGGCAGAGAGCGCTCACGCTGGCAGTGGCCCTCAGCGCGCCGATATTGGGATTCGGCCTGGCGGTCGGACTGGCGGTGAGTGTGGTTCAGGCAGCCACCCAGATCCACGAGATGACGATCACCTTCATCCCCAAGGTTCTGGCGGTGGCGCTCGCAGTGACCTTGTTCGGCAAGTGGATGCTCACCCAGATGGTGACATTCACCGCCGACTTGCTGACGAATATCCCCAACCTGGTGAGGTAAATGGACCTGGCATCGCTAGGCATGGAAAAGCTCGAAGTGTTCCTGCTGGTGCTTGCGAGGACCGCGGGCATCTTCACGGTTGCGCCGATATTCGGGGCGAACCAGGTGCCCATGCAGGTGAAGCTGGGGATTGCGCTGGCTTTGGCAATAGTGTTTACGCCTTTGTGCCAGGTGGCCCAGCTTCCGGCGACGGATGCCTTCCCGATGGCGCTGCTGATCGCGAGCCAGGCGCTGGTGGGGCTGATAATCGGATTTGTGGCGATGCTCGTGTTCACCGCAGTCCAGATCGCCGGTGAATTCATTGATTTAGAGGCCGGGTTTGCCTTCGCCACCATGCTCGATCCGGTGAACGGGGCTCAGACGGCGGTCGCATCGAGGTTCTACCACTTGCTGGTGGGCCTGCTGTTCTTTGCGACGAACGCCCATCACATAATGATCAAGGGCCTGGCCGACAGCTTCGAGTTGATACCGATCGGCCAGGTGGCGCTGAATTCGGCGGTGGCAGGCGGGATACTGGATATATTCGCCGCTCTGTTCGCGGTGGCGATAAGGATCGCGATGCCGGTAGTGGCGGCAGTATTCCTGGCGGACCTCGCGATGGCGATCATGTCGCGAGCCGTCCCTCAAATGAACATTCTGATCGTGGGACTGCCGCTTAAGCTTGGAGTCGGAATGGTCGGCATGCTGATCGCATTGCCGGTTCTCGCAAGCTCGAGTCAGGGACTTTTCAGCAATATGTATGGGCAGACGGGGAGCATCCTCCGGCTGCTAGGTCAATAGGGGTATAGATGGCGCTTCAGGACAAGACAGAGCCCGCAACCCAGAGGAAGCGGGAAGACGCGCGTAAAGAAGGCAAGGTCGCCAAGAGCAATGACATCAACTCGGCGCTCGTGCTGCTAGCCTCGATGATCATATTTAAGGTCGCCGGGCCGTATATCATTGGATCGTTCATGGCGATGACCCGGGAGACGTTCGCGGGTTTGCACACGCATGCAGTAGGGATGGATGGGCTCGACAGCCTTCTGATGCCGTATGCCGGCCGGGCTGCGCTGATATGCCTGCCGCTGATGATCGGCCTTGCGGTAGTCAGCCTTACGTCGAACGTGCTTCAGGTAGGGCTCACGGTGAGCGCGAAGTCGGTGGCGATGGATTTGAACCGGATTGACCCCATCAAGGGGATTGCCAGGCTGTTCTCAATCCGGTCGGCAGTCGAGGCACTGAAGTCAATCGCGAAAATAGCGATGGTCGGCATTGTGGTGTACTCGTTTTTGAAGCGGGAGTGTCCCGCCCTGATTGGGCTTTCGGACATGCCTCCGAGCACTGCGGGCGGTGTGATCGCCGGAATGTGCTGGAGGCTCCTGGTGAAGGCATGCGCGGCGATGCTGGTCATTGCCATGGTTGATTATCTCTACCAGCGGTATGCCTTCGAGGAGAGCATCAAGATGACGAAACAGGAAGTGAAAGAGGAGTTCAAGCGTTCGGAAGGCGACCCGCAGATCAAGGCGCGGCTGCGGCAGAGGCAGCGGGAGATCGCCCGCGGACGGATGGTTCAGGCGGTACCGAAGGCGGACGTGATCGTCACCAACCCGACGCACATTGCGGTGGCGCTGAAGTATGATCCCGACGAGATGAACGCGCCGACGGTAGTTGCCAAGGGGCAGAGGCTTCTGGCGGAGAAGATCAAGGCGATCGCAGAAGCCCACGGCATACCGATAGTCGAGAACAAGCCGATCGCTAGGCTGCTTTATAAGACGGTCGAGGTTGGCCGGCAGATACCGGAAGATCTCTACCAGGCAGTGGCGGAGATACTGGCGTATGTGTACCGATTGAGCAAAAAGATAGGGCAAAGGTAAATGGCGGCAAGTATGGCACAATCCCGAGTCGCGAAACTCCAGGCGGTCCTCAAGTACAGCGACTTCCTGGTGGCGGTGGCGGCGGTCATCATCGTGGGCATGATGATCATGCCCCTGCCCGAGTGGCTGCTGGATGTGCTGCTGACCCTGAACATTACCCTGGCGCTGACCGTGCTGCTGGTGACGATCTACACCATTCAGCCGCTCGAATTCGCGTCATTCCCCTCGATGCTTCTGGTGGCAACGTTGTTCCGACTTGCTCTGAACATCGCGGGGACGAGGCTGATTCTGCTTCACGGCGGGGCGGGGGCGGTGATCTCGGCGTTCGGTGGAGTGCTGGTCGGCGGCAACTATGTCGTCGGGCTGGTGGTCTTCATCATCCTGGTCATTATTCAGTTTGTGGTCATTACCAATGGTACAGGCCGAGTCGCGGAAGTGGCCGCCAGATTCACCTTGGACGCGATGCCGGGCAAGCAGATGGCGATCGATGCCGACCTGAACGCTGGGATGATTGACGAAGAGGAAGCCCGAATCCGGCGAAAGACCATTTCCCGGGAAGCGGACTTCTACGGGGCGATGGACGGTGCGAGCAAGTTCGTCCGGGGCGATGCCATCGCGGCCGTCATCATGATCATCATCAATATCATCGGCGGGTTCGTGATAGGGGTCGTCCAGCGGAAGATGGACCTCATGTCTGCCATCCAGACTTATACCCTGCTGACGGTCGGTCTTGGACTGGTGACTCAGATTCCGGCATTGCTGGTTTCCACGGCGACGGGTTTGATGGTAACCAAGGCCGCATCCGAGAGCAATCT
>DASRZD010000340.1:0-4940 GCA_035686805.1 Armatimonadota bacterium | reverse complement strand
CCCTGGCGCGATCCCCGGAGAGGCGACCGTTGTGCGTAGGAGACCATACCACGCTCTTAAGGTCGGAGAGATCAGCCGCAGATAGTAGCTCTAGGAAGCCAGCAAAGTGGTCAACATGACGATGGGTGATCGCTATCATCCTAATACTCAGCCCGTCTGGTGCCAACTGCTCAAGGTATTGGCGCGCACTGGAGCCTTCCCCACAGTCGATCACTATGGCCGCCTTGGACGTACCCTCATAGGCAATGGTGCAGTCCCCTTGGCCCACGTCGATGAAGGCGATCTGGAAGCATGGGGTACCAATCTGAATTGGAAGACTCATGTGTTAGTCTCCCTCTCCGCGTAGCAGCTGATCGTCGTCCAGATAGCCGTAATCAAGCGCACGTATATCCTGGAGATGGGGCTCGCCATCTGGCTTGAGAACCAACTGCCCAAGGAACTCTGCACCGGGGCGTAGTATCCAGCCCGGGGATTCGGGAGGCACATCTACCCACATCCCCTTGTTCTCTCCGCTTACGCAACTTGGCCAGATCAGGATCTGACCACAATCTTTATTGACTTCATCGACGACTCCAACAATAGGCGTTCCATTTTGGATGACATTATCGGTCAGTTGGGAACTGTCAATCCGCCATGTTTGCTTGGGCGGGCCAAAACCGGCAAACAGGCGCACGATAATATCCTCCAGCTGACCGCTTAGCCGGTAGGCGTTGGTCACAATGCGATCAATATGCAGAAACACCTCTTTTCGTACGGCCTCATCAACTCCCAAGCCCATGCTTTCCATATTGGTCACCAATTGCCGGATGAGAACACGGTCGCTCTGAGAGAATACCGGAAACGGTATTCGTTTTATGCTGGATGTTGAGTTAGATCGTGAGGAACTTGCAAAGTACATGTAAGCGTTGGCCACTGAACCGTTTAGGACTGCAGCAACCTCTTCAAGCGTTACCGTTCCTTCCGTTCGCGGCACTACGCAATGCATCGTCCCGGCTGGATATACACCTTTACGGTCGATCGCACCGTATAGCCTCCAAGGATTCCCACCAACAATAGCTTTCTGGTTAACAATAACCTTTGGCCGTAAAAACAACTCTGGATAGCTTACAGGTTTATCGAACGTTCCTGGGAACTCAACGTATTCCACCCCTCTGGTCCATCGATAGGAATAGGGATGTAAATCGTCACAACTGCCAAGCCAAAGGTACCGTCCGGAGCCATGAGGCGAATCACTTGCTTGCCCACCTGTCGCCGGCTGCCCGTTGCGCACTACGGCCTTTTGCCCTAGCATTCCCCTGTGCTGCAACTCCAGCCATTCTCCCCTCATTGGGAACGCCGTAATGCGGCCGGTTTTCTGCCATTCCTGCTGCTCGGCGATGGTGAAGAATGTGGGTATACCATGCTGTTCTAGGTTTGCACGATCCTCCTTTCTGTGAATGGTCCACTGCACTTTTACCGGAAAGCTACGCCTAACCCCCTCTTTCTTTACTGCAAATACAACAGCAGTTGGAGCTGTGGATGCTGGCATTATATCGCGAGGAAGATGCCATATCTCCAGGATATCGGTGCAACTTAGAATCTTATCCCTTCCTGCGGTAGCTTTGCTGCTGGATAGCAAGCTCTCTGGAAGTATCATTGCCAGCAGGCCGTCATTCGGGAGAATATCAAGACTATGCTCTAGGAATGGAACCGCTCTTTCCACTGCCCTACGCCGGATGCCTCGCATCTGGTCTGGTCTAGATGAGCCTTCCTGGTCTTCACCTCCAAACGGCGGATTGCCAACAATTATGGTAGGCCTTAGATCACCCAAGTCTTCTGGGAACCGGCCATGCTTCACCTGCCAACTGTTTCCCGAAGGAAGGCTATGTAGTAGCAGTGATATGACAGCGATCTCACGTGCCACCGCATCAGCATCCATGCCACAGATCTGTTCGGAGAGATACTGGTGTCGCTGCGTTGCTGAGTACCACCTCGGTAGCAATTGCTCCAATCTATCATAGGCAGCACGGAGAAACGTGCCTGATCCACATGTGGGGTCAAGCACTTTACGGCGATCAGGTGGCAACCATTCCACAGGTAGGTGTTCAACTATCCGTCTGGCTAACTTGGGTGGAGTGTAATGTATGCCGTACTCACGGCGATATGTGTCTTGTGGGCCCAGGAATACGTTCTCATAGACGTCACTTAGGACGTCGTTGGTAAGGGCACGATAGCTCATCCCGGTTCGTAGCAAACTCAACATCTCGTCTAGTGTCGTACTACCTACCACTTCTTCATCTCGGGGAGGGAAGTAATCCTTAAAGTAGCGGCGCACCTGTCCAAGTAGTATGTCAGCTGAGGCCAGCCGAATGTCATCCTGGAATACGCCATGGAGCTTCTCTGCCACCGCCTGTGCAGCTACCAAGCGCAGGGTAGCTGCCAAGACCGCCTGCTGGCTGCCTTCCGCAGGAGGAAGCAAAGCACCAAGCCCATGCTCATAAGCGGATTGTACACGCTCACATAATACACGGCCGGCTACTTCACGGGCATAATCTAGCAGGGTGGGATCAAAATCAAACAGTGTTCGCTGAATGATAGGCTGTCGCTTTGCCTGTGCCAGCATGGCAGGCCGAAGACTGGTTTCGTTCTTGGAGACAAACTCCCGAAGATTGCCGTACGATATTACTTCTCTCCGGGCCTCGGATCTGCCCCCAGTGCGGACGGGGAAGATAGAGATCTGTTGCGGGTAAAGTACGGCCCCTACAGGGCAAGCTAACCTGCGAAGAGCCGTCTGGAGCCCAGAATCATCGCCCTTCTCGGTTTTCCACTCTGCAGCGATACAAGCTGTCTCCTGGTCCTTCCGCAGGCTGTCAGCAAACGCAACGAGGTCCACCTGTCCCTGCTGCGAGGCCTCAGTCATGCCTGGAACAGGAAACGCGAGTTCAATCGAGTTCGCGTAGCCTATGGACTCAAGTGCCTCTGCGAACAGTCGGATTGCCCCGTCGCGCTCCATTGCACAGGCCATAGATTCTCCCCCAAGTGCTGCCCCTATACATCGGATTAGCCGATCACCGGTCTAACTCCTCCTTGTGACTCGTATGTGGCATATCCAGCACGCACATACCGACGCCTGCCTGCATCTCATTCATCCTGTTCATCCGTGTCAATCCCCGAACCCCCGGTTTTCTGTGGTATAATGAACAGTGAGTTCAGACTGGATGGGAAGGTGTAGATGATGGAATTCGAAGCATTCTTGGAGCCGGCGGAAGAGGGCGGTTTTGTGGTGACCGTTCCCGCGCTCCCTGGCTGCATCAGCGAAGGCGATACACGCGAGGAGGCGCTGGAAAACATCAAGGACGCGATCACCGGTTATCTTGAAACTCTGCGGCGACGTGGTGACGATATCCCTGCTGCTGGCATTATGCACTTGGCGCAATCGGGAGGGTCTTTCGATCACGTCGCCGAGGACAGCGATGTCTACAGCGTCAGGGACCTGAAGGTACGCTACAAATAGCCAAAGCGTCCCGACCGTCGGGACGCACTCCAGAATGGCCGCCTGCATCCCATCCATCCTGCCTATCCTGTCCATCCCTGTTCCCCCAATCCCCGTGTCCCCGTGTCTCCCCGTCTCCCCATCGCCCCATCGGCCCTTCCCCTCACTTGTTTGTTATCATGCAGATGTATGGGTATAATGCCTGGTGGAAGGAGGAATAAGTAATGGCTACCTTTGTAATGTTCGGTAAGTACTCAGCGGAAGCGATGAAGGGCCTGAGCAAAGACCGCACTGCCGAAGCGGCTGCGCTGGTCGCGAAATACGGCGGCGAGATCAAAGCTGCCTATGCGCTGCTCGGCAAGACGGATCTGCTGCTCATCGCAGATTTCCCCGGCACTGCAGAAGCCATGAAAGCATCGCTGGCGCTGACAAAACTTACCGGAATCGGCTTCACCACCTCACCGGCCATAACTATCGAGGAACTTGATAAGCTGATCGGCGAGCTTTAGTCCAGCGGCGGCCGGAAGAGCGAATAGCATACCCAAGCGTCCCGAGAGTGGGGATGCGCCGTATAACGTCGCCTGCATCCCTTTCGTCCCCGTGTCGCCCAGTCCCCCCATCGCCCCATCCCTCCTCATCCGGCTTGCCTTCCTGCCGATAATGGGGTAGAATGGCTCGTGATCATGGATACAGAAAAGGAACTGAACAAGCTAATAGAGCGCATTGTGGAGGCGGTTCATCCCATCAGAATCATCCTATTCGGATCGGCCGCTCGCGGCGAGATGGGCCCGTCCAGCGACGTGGATGTGCTCGTAGTGATGCCCGACGGCACCCATCGCCGACATACGGCTCAGTATCTATATGAGACCATCCGAGGTGTCAAAGTCCCTTTTGACGTCTTGGTAGCCACACCTTCCGATCTCGAAAAACACCGGGACAATGTTGGCCTCATATACCACAATGTTCTTCGGGAAGGGAAGATCGTGTATGCAGCCTGAGAATGGCTCCCCTGCAGATTGGATCAGACGGGCTAAAGGCGACTTGGCCCTCGCACGGCTCCCTATCACCGGTGACTTAGTGTTGGAAGACCTATGCTTCCATGCCCAGCAAGCTGCCGAGAAGAGCATAAAGGCTGTCCTGACCGCGGCGGGCATTTCATTCCCGAAGACCCACAATCTCTACGCTCTCTTCGATCTGTTGCCGGAAGGGACCCAGCTTCCCCACGAGGATGCAAGAGTCGCACGCCTTACAGAGTATGCGGTTGCCGCCAGATATCCCGGAACGGACGAGCCTTTGACGGAAGAGGAGCGCAATGAGGCAGTCCACCTCGCTGAATCCGTTTTGAGGTGGGCCGAGGACATCCTCAATCGGGCCGGCGCGTTCTAGGGCCGGCCATCCCCTCCTGCCTTCCTGGCTTCCTTATGGAAATCCCTTCTGTGCCATCTGTGTGGAAAAGTGGCTAGGCTAT
>DASRZD010000339.1:0-4671 GCA_035686805.1 Armatimonadota bacterium | reverse complement strand
CGGCGAACCTCCAGGTCAATGGTTCGATCGGCGACCCGACCAGCCGCTTGCACTTCGAAATCCGCCCTATGCTCCGCGAGCGAGCATCTTAGTTCAGTCACCTGCAGACCCGCTGCGGGCGAGTAATGGAACGTGTAGTCGTTGAGGTAGAGCTCATAGTCCGCGTCCTTCTCCACACCAACGACATACAACCGCATGACTCCGGGATAGCGAGGTTTCGCAGGCATAGTTCGGTCGGGCCAGCGGGCATCGGCAAACCGGAATTCCACCCTCCGCTCCTGCCCAGCCTCGACTTTCTGGTCCTCGCTCAACTCCCACGCCAGCGCCTGATCGGCCGAGCCGGGATGCCACGGGTATTCGGCGTACTGCGCCTTGATGAGTATGTTCTTCGGGGAATTGTTGAACACTCGGAATGAGACGCTCCGAGGCTCACGGCGGATCATGGGGCACTCGGCGGAGAGAGCCGCAACCGACGCGCCCTTCGATCGAATCCGCCATCGAGTACTCGAACCGCCCTTCCGCTCCACGAGCGTCATCTCGTTCACGGCGAACTGGGCCGCCCGCTCGAATACGCCCTCGCCCGGCGAGCACGCCCTCATCTCGAAAGTGGGGAGACGGTCTTCCATCGGGCGGGAATAGGCATCGTCGGGGTATGTAGTCATGGGTGCACCAAAGCCAGGAATGGCCGGCAAGCACAGGAGAATCACCCCCAGGACTATCCGACTCATCCGGGATAGTCCTTGCCGTTCAGGCTGCGCACGACCGATGCCAGCCATTCCTCCAACTGCGGTCTCATCGCGTTCACCCGACTGGTCTTAGCAGTGGCCAGGTCCTTCTGCTCCTGGGGGTCATCCGCCAGGTTGTATAGCTCCAGCTTGACCGAGGCTTCCTTTTGTATCCGATGGAGCTTCCAGGGCCAATCCAGCCACGCGGAATGTCCGGGAAAGACATCCGTCGGATACTGTTTGGCGATCTTGCCGGCGTCGAGGAAGAGGCGTAACTTGTCGCTCTCCTCTCTGCCGGCCCTCTGTGCCTCCAGGAGATCGGCCATCCACTCGGCGCTCGGAGTGCGAATCCCTGGCTGGGGGTAATCCCAAAAGCCCATCGGCTTCGAGCGAGCCTTCATCCGATCCTCGATCAGCGGCACGAGGCTTATCCCATCTAAAGACCGGCTCGGTACAGCCGCGCCTGCAATCTCAAGCAGCGTAGGGAAGATGTCGGACGTGTTGCACGGAAGATTGGTCACTCGCGGTCTGGACATGCGCGCGGGCCATTCGAGGATCGCCGGGACGCGGAGGCCTCCCTCGTAGACCGCGCCCTTATTGCCTCGACCGCCGGTCATGCTCAGCTTAGGGAGGCCGCCATTGTCGCTGTTATACCAGAGGATCGTGTTGTCCCGAATGCCCAGGGTCTTAAGCTCATTCCGCAGCTTGCCGAACGCTCGGTCCATCCCCGTGATTTCCCCATAGAAGTGCTGGAGCTCGGGCTTCTGGTTGGCATAAACCGCCCTATCCTCCTCGATCGCCTGATGAGGCCCATGCGGCGAGCCGAACCACACCACTGCGATGAACGGCTTCGGGCCCTTAGCGTGCTTGCGGATGAACTCCAGGGCGGCGTCCACCGTGACCATGGAGCTTTCGCCCTTCATCTGAACGGCGACTCCCTCCCGGCTCAGGATGGGGTCGTTGTCGAAGAAGTTCGGGGCCGAGAGCCACTCGTCGAATCCCTTCGCGCCGGGATTGACCGGGCTGCCCTTGTGCACCGAGCCCAGGTGCCATTTACCGAAGTGGCCTGTGACGTAGCCTGCCTTCTTGAGGGCTTCGGCTATGGTCACTTCCTGCGGGCGAACCGGGTAGCCCCAACTGAAGCATCCAAAGCGATTGGGATGCCGGCCGGTCATAACGCTCCCACGAGTCGGCGAGCAAACTGGAGCAGCGGCGTAGAAGCGGTCGAAGCGCAGCGCCTCGCGAGCCATCGCATCGAAGTTCGGCGTCTTGAGAACCGGATGCCCGTTGTAGGCCATGTCGCCCCAACCCTGATCGTCGGCCATACACAGAATGATATTCGGCTTCACCGTATCCTCCTCGTCCGACGCCCACAGACCCGTTGATGCAGCAAGGCATACACCCGCTCCGACTGCCTTCAGGAAATCCCGACGTTCCATAGCTTACACTCCCTGGCTAATATAGCAGATGGATTACCGGCCCATTGCGCCTCATCCGTAGAGGCGTGCCTCTTCCGGTGGGCAGGAGAATATCGAATAGAGCGACGCGCGCTTCGCCTGGACGTGGACTCTCACCGCCTGACCGACAGGCCATTCGGCGCCTGACTTCCAGCGCACGGGGAACGCGGTAGCATCGCCGGTGATCGGGAGGCAGTCATCTGCCGAAAAACCGGGGAGCACGCTCCCGTCCATCGTCCTTAGCTCCACCTTGATCCAGCCGTCCGATTCAGTCCGCGCGTTGATGAAAAGGTGCGGCGACGGGGGCCCGAACCCGCATGTCAGCAGCTCGGCGAGGTCATCCGCGACTAGCGCGATGAATCGGTCAGGCTTCATGCTCGCCATGCCGAGGCCGGCCGTCTGAGGCTGAAGCTCCCAACTGCGCTGGTGACGCATCGTCGAGCCCGCGTAGTAGTAACGGATCTCATCGTCGAGGAACACCGGCGCCGAGGCGCACTGGAGATTGCCCTGCTCCCACGAGCCCATATCACCATGGGGGATGAACGGCGTCCCCTGGGCTGCTCGATGCCAGCAATATCCTCCACGCGCATACGTAAGCTCGGCCTCCTGGTAGCCCTTCGACTTCCCGCCGCCCATTTCACTGGGGTCGGTGTGGAACATCCAGAGCGTGCCGATCTCGTAGCCGCCGTAAGTGGTCGCACCCATCCCGTAGAACTGGATCTGCGTGGGGTCGCCGGCATCGGGCTCCATTATCATGCGAGGCTCGCCGCTCCAGTAGAGGAAGTCCCACGACTCGCTTCTGAAGACTCGCCGACCGAATCCCGCGAGCCTGTGCAGCGCGACGTATCTTCCGTCCTGCGCGCGACAAAGAGCCATCGGGCAGTCGGGGTTCGTCGGGATAACCGGGTAACGGCTGACAGGCGTCCAATGGATTCCGTCCGGGCTTCGGTAGGCGCAGATCGCATGCGAGGGCGCCGCGCCGCAAAGCATCTTGTACTTCCAGTCTTCGCGTGGGTCGGCGTCATCATAGATGATCGCCGGGCCATGCGGCTCGGCCGTGAAGATGATGTTCGTCTTCCGGCCCTCGAACTCATAAATGTCGAAGAGCGGCTTCCGCCATACGATGCCGTCATCGCTCTCCGCGTAGGCGAGATAGATGGTGAACGGCTTATGGATCACGCTGTACCAGAGCTGGAACGGCCTGCCGGGGGCCTTCACCACGCTGCCGTAGAGCTGCATGTTCCCGTTCTCCCACGACTGATCCGCGATGAAGAGCGGGTTTCCGGGATGCTTCTTCGGCTGCTCCAGGACTCGCCGGAAGCCGTTGATACTCTCGATCTCTCGATAATCGAAGAACAGGAACTTGGTCATTGTGGTTAGTATATCAGATACGGCTTCCGAATCTCGGCCCATTTTGCCTCGTCCGGGTGGAGGCGGGCATCGAAGTCGGCAGGGGTTGCACTCGGATCGTCAACCCAGTCCCGAAGGAACGTCCCGCCGCTGAGGAGATCAATCGCCAGGCGCTCACTCTCATACTCATATTCGCGCGTGTGCCAGATCTCATAGTCTGGGTGTTCGAGGCGGACGGCCTTCAGCATGAGCGCGCCGATGCGGTATGGCTTGAACTGCTCATGCCGGTATGCCGAATTGTCGGTGTGGATCATCAGCCCCGAGCACATCTTCCCGACGTGCTTCTGGAAGGTCGGCTCGAAGAAGCAGGGCCTGAGGCAGCAGCCGATCAGCCATTCCGGCGCAAGGGAATTCATCCGCTTCAGTATGCGCACAAAGTCAATATCCGGCGCACCGACGACTTCAAGCGGGGTCGTTGTCCCTCGGCCCTCGGACAGGTTCGTCCCCTCGAAAAGCACCGTGCCTGGAAAGCATCGCGCCATGTTGAGGCTGGAGGCGTTCGGGCTGGGATTCACCCATGAAAGCTCGTGGAGTGGCCAGCCGAATCCGGGAGGCACATCGGGCTGGTAGCCGGTCATCGGGATGACTTTCAGGTCCACGTCCAGGGCTTTCAGGTCAACCCACCACCGGGCGATCTCCCCAGGCGTGAGGCCGTGCCGCATGATGAGCAGCCCGCATCCGATGAAGCTCTCCCATCCCGGCTCGAGGATCGTGCCCTCGATCGGCCGCCCCGCGGGATTCGGCCGATCCAGCACCCAGATGCTTCTCCCGTGCTGCGCGCATGCCTCCAGCATGTAAGTGAGCGTCGTGATGAATGTGTATATCCGCGTGCCGATGTCCTGGAGGTCCACGAGGAGAACGTCGAACGCCTGCATCATGGCATCGGTTGGCCGCCGAACCTCCCCATAAAGGCTGAAGACGGGGATGCCGTACTGAGGGTCGAGGTAGTCCTCCGATTCGATCATGTTGTCCTGCTTCTCGCCCCGCATCCCATGCTGAGGCCCGAATGCCGCGACAACTCGCACGTCCGGCAGGTCCATCAGCGCGTCCAGCGTATGCCGGCACTCCCTCGTCACCGA
>DASRZD010000338.1:0-8273 GCA_035686805.1 Armatimonadota bacterium | reverse complement strand
TGCCCCCAACCCTAGTGGCGACAACTTGCAGGCCGGATGACATGGCCTCCAGCACCGACATGGGCAAGGCTTCATTCAGCGAGGGAAGGATGACCATATCGGCTGCCTGGAGGTATTCATGGACGTTCTCAACGTATCCGGTGAATGTCACGGGGAGGCGGCGCTCGCGAACAATATCCTTGAGCTCATCCTCGCAGGACAGGGATTGCCCGCCACCCGAGCCCACCAGCACCAGAAGAAGGCCGTTTCGCTCGGTGCAGACCTTCTCCCACGCCGCCAGCAAGTCAGTCAGCCCCTTGCCCTGATTCAGCTTGCCGGAGTAGACCGCGATCATCCCCTCCATCGGCAGGCCAAGTTTCCGCCGCAGGGAACGGCTGTCCGCAGGCTTAAAGACGTCGGTGTCTATGCCATTGGGAATCCGGTAGATCGGGCTTGCGCCGTACGCCTCGAACTCCCGCGCCACCGGCTCGCTGATCGCAATGAAGGCATCCCCGCGCCTGAGGATCCGGTTGCGGCGGTCAATCCACTTTCTGAATCCCGTGCCCACAATCGGGGGCAACTTGCGGTAAGCGGATGCATATCCCCCCGACATCTCGCCCTGAGCCTCGGCTCGCAGCACGCACGATTTCCCCAGTCGCCGAGCCATCGTCACCGCCGGCTGCCCAAGGACCCGAAATCCGCAGACAAGGATCATGTCGTACACAAGTCTGTTTCGCGAAAGAAAGCTGGACACGAAAGGGAGCATCAAGTACTTGCCGAAGCGCTTCATCCCGGATGGGGGCAGGCGGCACACCTGAGTGCCGCCGAGCATTTCGCAGAGGCGCAGCCCGGCATAGGAACGCCTCGTGAGGACGAAAGTCGTCATCCCCATGGAGTTCAAGTGACGCGCGAGCAGGCGGGCGTGAGTCTCGCCGCCGCCGACGATGGGATGAAAAGATTCGGTAAGCAGGCAGATTCGGGGTACGGCCCTACCTGGCGCAGAGTTCTTCATAGAGTGACTCCAGGTTTCGGACCGTCTGGCTGATATCGAACTTCTTGCTCTGAGTCACCGCCCCGGCACGCAGTTGATCGGCGAGATTGGGGTTCGAGAACACGCGCTGAATCCCATCGGCGAGTTGGTCGGGATTCGAGGGCTCGACGATCAGGGCGGATTCTCCATCCACCAGGACTTCCCCCAGCCCATCAACGTTCGTGGATACGATGGCTTTCCCCATTGCCAGCGCCTCGAAAACTGTGAGCGGCGTGCCCTCCCAGAGCGAGGGGAACACCTGGATGTCGAGCAGGGTCTGGACGGCCGCGATGTCCGACCTATGGCCTGCAAAGATGACATTCGATCCGAGGCCGAGGTCCTTTGCCTCATCCTCCAATTCCTGCCGCTTGGGCCCATCGCCGACGATGAGAAATCGGATATCGGGAGACATGATCTTTGCAGCCGCCTGGAGGAAATAGGTGATCCCCTTCTGAGTATCCAGCCTGCCGATGGTGCCTATTGCGCGACACTCGGGCGGGATGCCGAACTCCTCCCGGACACTGGCAACCAGCTTGGGCTCGGCAGGAGAGAACTCGTCCAGCGGAGCGCCGTTGTATATGGTTCTGATCTTCCATGGCCGAACCGACCGGTTGGCGATAATGAAATCCCGCACCGACTTCGACACCGCGACGGCAATATGATTGAACGGCGAAACCAGCTTATCCGCGATTCGCTGAGACATGGGAAAGCTGGGATCAACTCCGTGTTCGTGCATGATCGTGGGTATGCCGGCGAGCCTTCCTGCAACTCGGCCAAAGTTGGCGGCAATCCAACCGTGGAGATGGAGCACGTCGGCCTTCTCCCGCTTAATCAGCGAAAGGAAGGTGGTCAGGACTGTCGGGTTGAGGGCGGATTTGCCGAGATAAGTCATGCTGACGCCTTCAGCTTCGAGCGCTCGGCTTGAGGAGTCGGGATGCTTGAGGGCATAGAGCTTGACGTTGAACTTGTCGCGGTCGAACCTGGGGAACCACCAGGCGAAGAGCCTGGATACGCCGTGGATGGTTGACCCTCGCATGCCGAATTTATCGCAGATATGGACGACGTTAATCTTGGCCATTCCTGTTCCTCACGACCCTTGCCGGCGCACCCACGGCGATAGCAAACTCAGGGATATCCATATTAACAAGCGAACCTGCGCCGACGACCGAATCCCTGCCGATTGTCACGCCGTCGAGAACGGTCACATTCGCCCCCAGCCAGCAGTTGTCCTCGACCGTGACCCCGCCCTTTTGAATCATAGGCTGGGCGATGATCGGGATGTCGGTGCGCTCGATGCTATGATTCCCGCCCGCGATGATATAGCACATCCCGGCGATGAGGACATTGCTGCCGATGGACAGCCGGGTCTCCGAGATGAGCATGCAGTTGGCGCTGATGTTGGTATTGTCGCCGATCTCGATGCTCCCGCCCTTGCAGCTCACGATGGTGTTGCGGCCGAGGATGACTGCGTCGCCAATCGTGATGCCCTCATCGGAATCACCCTTTGCATCGAGGACGACATTGTCGTCAATGACTACTCCCTTGCCGATGTGAATCCGACCGGGATGGCGGATGCAGACATTACGGCCGATAACGAGTCCCTTGCCGGCCCGGCTGAGCAGTCGTGGCAAGACCTTGCCCCGGATGAAGTAGCCGAGCGCTCCGGGCATGGGCGATGCCAGCCAGCATGCGAGATCATAACCGATCAGCGCGCCAAGTCCCTTTCGTCCGACCGCGATGTCGGCGTATTTCGCCAGGGGTGACTTCCCTTGATCGAGTAACCGGGCTTGGAACTCAGTCTTGTTTTCCGTAATTCCCACCCCCTGGCCCCCTCCCTCAAGGGGAGGGGGAACACCTGGTCGCCGTCATATCAGTCTCTGTTCCTTGTACCAGTCTGCGGTCCGGCGGATGCCCTCTTCCAGGCTGACCTTGGGCGAGTAGCCCAGCTCGGTCCGGGCTCGAGTGATGTCGAATGCCCGGTCGTGTGCGAAGAAATCCACTCTCCGCCGGTAGATCGGCGGCTCGACCCGCAGGACTTTGCAGACGTCTTCCACAACCCCGCTCAGCACTCGAACCGGCTTGAACGGAATGTGCAGAAAAGAGTCCGAAACCCCGACCGTCTTAGCGATGGTGGAAGTCAGCTCATTCAGGGTAACATACCGCTCACCGGCTGCTATGTAAACCTTCCCGACGGCATTCGGATTCTCGGCGGCGAGGACGAATGCATCAACCAGGTCCGAGATGTAAACCAGATGAATGAGCGTCTCGCCGCTTCCGAGCATGGCGAACCTCCGCCAGGCAATGGACTTGAAGAGTTTGAGCCAGCGAAGGTCGCCGGGCCCATAGATCCCGGCCGGCCTGATCACTGTTACCGGAAAGCCTCGATCCTCGTGAAACGCCAATGCCGCTTTCTCAGCCTCGCTCTTGGTGATCTGATAGATGTTCTCCACCTTGTAGGGGAGACTCTCGTCCCCGGGCGGATTCTCCATGTGCCCCAGGACTCCAACTGTGCTGCAGTGGAGAAATCGGGTGACACCGACTTCCAGTGCCACCTTGAACAAGTTCACTGCGCCATGGAAGTTTATGTCCCAGTAAGTGCTGTCGGACAGTTTCGCTTGGCGGAATGCAGCAGCAATGTGGTAGACGACCTCGATGTCGTTCATGGCTCGATTGACCGACTCCGCATCAACCAGGTCGCCGTATGCAATTTCTGCCCCCAGAAGCTCCAACTCGGATACGTCGCGCCCCGGGCGGATGAAGACCCGCACGTCATGGCCGTCCTGAAGAAGTCGTTTGGCCAAATGCGACCCGACAAAGCCGCTTGCCCCGGTGACGAGCACTTTCGACATTACTTCACCTCGACCCGCTGCTTTGGCCTCAAGTACACCTTGAGCATCCCCCAGTAGCGCTTGACGTCGCCGAACGACCTGATGCTCGCCAGCGCCTTGGGGATGCGTCTCAGAACCGAATATCTCTGCATCCGCGCCCATTCGAAGAGGCAGCCTGCGAGGAAATCCCACGAGAGCTTGTCGAGGAATATGGGCACGTGTCCCTGGGCGGCCGGAAGCATTGGCACACGCTTCGCATCATCCAGGGATGTCCATGAGAAACCAGCCGGCAGAATACCTTTCTCACGGGCGATTGATTCGATCCGCGTGCCGGGGTAGATGTGCATGATCGCCATGCTCACGTGTCCGCCCGAATCCTTCCATCGCCGAATAAGTCGCATGGTCTCGCGAGCGTCGTCTTCGGTTTCGCCCGGATGGCTGAGGATCATGAATGGGTTGAACTCGAGGCCGAGTTCGTTGCACCAGTTGACGACCTGCTCCACTTGTTCGAGCTTGATGCGCTTGCCGACGGATTCGTCTATCACTCGCTGAGAGCCGGACTCGACGCCGAATGCGACGCAATAGCAGCCTGCTTTCCGCATCAGGGCAAGGAGTTCACGGTCAACGGTATCCACCCGAATCTCGCAGAACCACTTAAGGCCGGGTAAACGCTCGGCGAGACCCTGGCAGATGGCGGTGGTTCGGGCGCGTCCGATGGTAAAGGTGTCGTCGAAGACCCAGAGGGCCTTTGCGCCATAGCGGCTCACCAGCTCATCCACCTCGGCCAGGACGTTCTCAGGCGAGCGAGCGCGATATCGCCTGCCCCACATGCCCGGCGAAGCGCAGAAACTGCAGTTGAACGGGCATCCCCGGCTCGCCATGATGTTCAGCGCCTTCAGCTTCCCGACGCCGGGGACATCGGCGGCGAACTGATATCTCTCCATGGGCATGAGATGCCTCGCGGGGAATGGCAGGGAATCCAGGTCATGGATGAAGTCGCCGGGCGGATTCTCCACCACTCGCCCGTCACGGCGATATGATATTCCCGGGATGAGGGCGGGATCGCTGCTCTGGGCCAGTTCGAGGAGGGTCTGCTCCCCTTCGCCTCGAACGACCACGTCAAGCTCGGGGATGTTGCTCAGGGTATCCCTGGCGGTCGGTGAGACGTGCGGGCCTCCGGCGACGGTCATGGTATCCGGGAGTTCGGCCTTCGCGGCCCTGATGGTGTCGAAGCCGATGAAGCGGTTCTCGGTGGTGAAGGTGATACCGGTAATGTCAGGACGATATTCGCGGATGTAGGCCTGGACGTCGGACATGCGCATTTGGAGGGCATGGGCGTCGAGGATTCGGCAGTCAACCCCGTGCTGTTCGAGGTAAGCCGCGAGATAGCCCAAACCCAGCGATGGAAGCGCGCCTTCCTCCCATCGCGACGCATAGTATCCGCCGGGAGGGTTGATAAGCAGGACACGTAACCCGTAATACGTAATGCGTAAGGGATTGATTCTTCTTTCCTCCACTAATGGGGCAGTTTGCGGCTGAGCCAGCTATTGCCGAAGACGGCCTCACTCAGGAACCTGCCAAGATAGTCGGTCGGGATGCCAGCGAACGTCCGCCGGGGAATTCGATCGCAGTCAACGCACGGCTTCCGCGTCAGCGATTCCGGTCTGGCCATCTCGCGCCTCAAGGAGCGCAACTCCTCACCATTCCAGATGTCCATCAAGCGCTGGCTATTGGCATCGCCGAGTTGGAGTGTGCCGAAGAAATCCTGCGGGCACGGGAGGACCTTCCCGTCCCAGAAAACGACCATCGCATGCCATGGAAGCGGACAGGCTGTTCGCTTGACAGCCTTTGGGCCGGATGTGACGTCCACAAGGCCCCCCCAATTATGCGGCCGCCGGATGACGAACTTGTCCAGCGGAAGACCCTCGAACCGCCGAAGAAAGGCAGTCCGCTTTCTCATAAGTTCATCGCGCGGGTAGTCGGCGATCTCCATGAGTTCCAGGGCGACGAACGGCTTTCGCGCGCGGAGATTCTTCTTCGCCGCCAGCAGATGGAGTATGTTCGCCATCACGCCGTCAAAAGACGCGCCGGGCCGATTCGCCTCGTACATCTGCCGGTCATAGCCGTCGAACGAGAAGGACAGCACATCCAGGCCGGATGTAACCAGCTCATCGGAAAGGTCGCGGTTCAGCCTCGTGCCGTTCGTATGTATGCGGGTTCTCAGCCCCTTCTCGGAGGCATATCGAATCATCTCCCCGATCTGCGGATGCAGGAGCGACTCGCCACGGTGGAAGAGGTTGAACTGCCTTACGTGCCCGGAGGCTTCATCAGCCAGCTTCCGAAAGAGGTCGAAGTCCATGAACCCGCGCTCGTCCTTGCCGAGCAGCCGATTCCCGCAGAACGAGCATTGCAGATTGCAGTGGCTGGTGGCCTCGACCCAGACTCGCGTAGGCGGGTAGGCGCAGGTTTCCGAGCGTCTTCGATAGGAAAAATAGGCTGCAGCTAAGGTATGTATGGGACTCATAATGATTCGTAGACTGCCAGGATTTGCTCTGCCTGCCATTCGGGAGTCATACCGCTCACGAAATCCTTGGCTGCCGCCGCTTTCTGATTACATTCATCGGGATGCGCGAGCGCCCAGATAATGCCATCCGCAATCCCGTCCGGCGTCGGCGGCCTCAGGACAGCCGTTTTCGAGTCAAGGATGGCAGTATGTGCCAGGACATCCGTGGCCACTATGGGCTTGCCCGACTGCATATAGGTATAGATCTTCCCCGGCGGGTTTATGCCCCCTCGCCGAGGTGAAACGAGCAGGTCCGCTGCTGCCAGAAAATCCGGGACCTGCTCAGGTGGTTTTTTACCCAGAAACAGCAGGTGTTGCATCATACCGATTGAACCTGCCAGACGAGTCAGCCGCTCTATTCCCTTGTCATCGCCCCCGACAATGACCAGCGCCGCCTGAGGAGCGACCTTCTTCATCGCACGAATCAGCAGATCAATCCCCTGGTACTTGGCCAGAGATCCTGTGTAGGCGACGATCTTCCGGCCTCGGAATGGCTCGGGAATCTGGGCGAGGCCACGCTCAGGGTCGGGCTCGCCGGAAGAGAGAGGGATATCGGGGATCACCGAGACTCTCATGTCCGGTCGGACTTGTCGGACGTGATCAGACATGTCGGGAGAGATGGTCATGACCAGCGACGAATTTCGGATAGCCCATTTCTCAGCGGTTCGAATGAGCCACGAGAGTGGAGGCCCGACCTCCCGGCTCATGATCGAGTCCATGTCATAGATGAGCGGTATCCCCCGCCGGCGGCGGATGTACGCCCCGATGAAGACCCCCTCCTCCACCGCGTGGATGCAGTCGAACCTGCCTTTTCGGGCCAATTTGACCGCCAGAGACGCCAGACTGAAGTCCATGAGCAGCTTCGCCGGGCTAAACCCAATGCCGACCGAGCGTATGAATGGAAGGCGACGACACCGGTGAATTTTTATTCCCGGACACTCCTCCGCCAAGCCGAATGGATAGGTCATCACATCCACAGAATGGCCGCCTTTTGCAAGGATCCGAGCCAGCCGGAGGTTAGCCAAGGAGGTTCCGCGCACCTCGACAAACGGCTGTGGGGCGATTAAGGCGATGCGCAAATTCTTCACTTCATCCCTTTACAATGCCATTGGCCCGTGCTAAACTGTTGGCGGACAAGACGGCTTCATCGGGTTGGGAGTCCCCCGTGACCCGTAAAAGGAGTACCTCCAAAAGCCGCGCAAACGAGTTTCTTGCCCTCAATCAAGCGAAGGGAATAGCTCTCCTTGAAAGTCGTTGAGATTCTGTTCTATGACAGAAATAGGGTGAAACTTGTCGTCGAGATGTCGGACCCGAACCGCTATTCGACGGAACATGCTCCCCATATCCCGCGCTTGCTCTTTAAGCTTTTTCCGCACCTGGCGAAACATCGCTGCGATAATGACAATGGGTATACTCTCAGGAAGGAATCCCGCGCCACCGAGATTCCTCACCTCTTCGAGCATCTGATCATCGAGCTTCAGGGCCAGGTCCAGAAGTCCCGAATTCTCAAGGGCGAGACTCAATGGAACTGGCGGATCGACCCCAGAGGGCGCTTCCACGTATACGTAGATTATGAAAACGAGATGCTGGTCCTGGGGGCAATACGCCTCGCGGAACGCATAATCAATGCCCTGGACAGCCGCCATGCTGACGACATCAGCATCGAAGCCGAGATCGAAAAACTGAAAGAACTGGCGGAGATCGGCCGCCAGCTCTATTCTGCATCCTCACCTCCTGCCGAGGCGGAAGTCGTCGCCTCGCGAACCGCTACTCCGGCTGCCCTTTAGGCGGCAGCGATCTCGCGCTCCCACCACGCACCCCAACCAGTGCGATCTTCTTCCCCATGTCGGGATAGTAGTGCGAGTGATAGTAA
>DASRZD010000337.1:0-3005 GCA_035686805.1 Armatimonadota bacterium | reverse complement strand
TCGCGGCATCGGGATGGATCCATTGGAGCAGCGCGAGGCGCACGTAGACCTGCAGCGTGCACTCGGACACCTGGAATCACGACTTCCCGATCGTTACCGCCAGGACGTCCGAGCTGCCCAGAAGAGGTTCTACTTCGATCCTGCCCCATGGTGGGAAGGGGTGCCTGTCTCGACGCATCTCGGTGTTCTGAGACAAGGAGTCTGGCATTCGCGTAAGATATCCATAGAATACGAGAACGCTGCGCACGATAGGTCTGTGCGGGTCGTACGTCCTTATGGACTAGTTGTGAAAGTGATGCGGTGGTATCTCGTCGCCTACTGTGAGGTCCGTAAGGCGGTTCGAACTTTCAGTGTATTCCGCATTCACGATGCCAGGCTGCTTGATCAGACCTTCGTCTGGCCGGATGATTTCTCGCTTGAAACCTTCTGGAAGGCTCGGGCTCGGGACTGGACAGCGGAAGTCACGGAACGCGAGCGGCCCTTAAGGAGCCAGGGTCATAGTTGAGCCGGTGACGATCGGTTCCTATGCATCTTTGCCAACCGGCTTTGCTGTCTTAGAAGCTTCTTTTCCGCATCCTGGACGAGCCTTTGCTTTTCTGTCCCCATCAAGTAATAACAGAATACTCCCAGCCATTGGTCAATTGACAAATCGATGGGTCGAGCTGCCGTCGAGAATCCAAACTCCTGAGCAAGACGCCTGATCTGTGGCTTGGTAAAGACCGCTCTCATCCTTTCCCCGAGGTCCCTGCCATGCTGTGAGAACACGAAACACAAGAAGTCCCTGTATTGCTTATATTCCGCCTCTTTTAGTAAGGGGACATTTCTCCTATGCATGTGCAGAAACACGATATACGCATTGGGTACGGGCGAAAAATCCGTGTTGGCGAAATGGTAGATTATCCTCAGCTTGAACTGCGGCTTGATGAGGAGAGACTTCAGTGACTCTTTAGAGTATGGAAGCCCCGAATATTTTCGTGCCGCTTCTTCTTGCATGATGAGGTAAGCGTCCGTTGGCAGATGGGGTCCGGTCGTGATATGAGCCATGATGGCAGACGCGATATTGAAAGGTATATTGGCAAAGATCTTGAACTCATGATTAGGAAGAGCATACGTGAGGAAATCTCTGCAGTGTACCCTGACATTACCAATCGCCTTCAGATCGCGCTTCAGCTTATCACAAAGAGCGACGTCATATTCAATGGCTATGACCTTGCAGCATAGCTTAGCAAGCTGCTTTGTGATGATTCCTCTCCCAGGGCCTATCTCGACTACTACGTCGTCGCCGGCGATATTGGTCATGCCTATGAGCCTCTTGACTAAGGCCCGACTATGCAAGAAGTTCTGCGAATGTGAAAGCTTCGGGGTATGCATGTGCGCCTCCTAAACCAATGTGTCGGAGGCGACATCCTATGCAGGCGTTGTGGCAGAAAGATGTGCTGAGACGATGCGCATTTTCAGCGGTGAAGGCTAATAGGGGTACTCTGGTGCCACGGGATGGCCATGGGAATGAATGCTCCGACAGGCTGCCGTGCAAGATTCACGGCGGCCTTAACAAGAACCAATGACGGTTCGCATCAGAGTGTTCAGTCCCTTAGCTTATCAATCCAACAGCTCCAGAGTAGGTTAGACTCTACTACAATATAGCCTGCGGGGCAGGAAATGCTAAAAATTGTGAAGTCATCTTGAGTACACAAAACGGACGCATACCTTACCAGGCATACGCCTCTGGTGCCGGGCCTCCCGGGCCGGGGAATATCTCATCCAGCCGCTGAAGGACCTCCGGCCCGCAGATTGTGCGGACCAAAACATTGCCTTGAGGCCGCCGACCTGGTAGAATGATGGTCGAAAGCTGTACAAGGGGATTTCAGATTGTGGATGTTGGCGGTTTTTTCAATCTGCAATTTGCGATCTGAAATTTGAAATTGGGTATGTTGGATTGGCGTAGAATGTGTTTGCCCCTTTTGGTCCTGACGGCAATTGCCTCAGCAGAAACGAAACCCACGTGGAAGGATCACCCGTCCCTTTTCATCGAGCGCTCGGATGTTCCCAGGATACTCGATCGAGCGCAGAAGTATGACTGGGCTCAGGCGACCTTGGACAGTGTTCGTCAGCACGCGGAGAAGTCATACTCCGGAAAGATCGCATATCCACCTTCGACCGGACGGCATTCCGTCACGTACGTATGCCCGGACTGCAAAGAGCCGCTCAAGACTCTTTCGCCCACTCAGCATCAATGCCCGAAATGCGAGAAGACATACTCCGGCCTGCCTTACGATGCCAGGCCGTACAACGGACAGCACGATGGCCTCGCCCGCACAGCAGCGAACCTCGGCCTCGCCGCGCTCCTCTTCGATGAGCCCAAGTACGCCCGCAAGGCCCTGGACATACTGCTCGGATATGCCGACCGGTATGACTCTTATCCATTGCTGGACACCCGGGGAGGGCAGAGTCCATCCGCGGCACACATCTCGGATCAAACGCTGAATGAGTCAATCTGGCTCATAGACATCGCCTGGGCGTATGACCTCGCCCTCGGCATGAAAGTCGGCACGGAGGCCGAGCACAAGAAGGTCGAGGATAGGCTGCTCAGGGCGTCGGTCGAGACGATCAAGCGCTATCGGGCGGGGAAGAGCAACTGGCAGTCATGGCACAACGCGGGCATGATGGCGGCGGCGGTTGCCTTGAGGGATGAGAAGCTTTTCAACGAAGTGCTCAATGATGCCGAGTGCGGCTTCTACTTCCAGATGAAGAACAGCGTGGGTGCGGACGGCATGTGGCACGAGGGGTCGTGGTCATATCACTCCTATTCGGTCTCGGCGCTGCTCAAGACTGCGGAGGCGGCTCGGCGGTCGGGGGTTGATCTGTATGCCTGCCCCGAGTTGAAAAAGCTCCTCGAAGCCCCCTTGCAGGCCGTCATGCCTAATGGCGCTACTCCGGCTCTCAATGACGGCATGGAAGGCCATCCCGGAGGATGGCATTATGAGGTGGCGGCGGCTCGGTGGGAC
>DASRZD010000336.1:0-3937 GCA_035686805.1 Armatimonadota bacterium | reverse complement strand
CTCCCGCTGGGCAACTATCACAACATGGGCGAGGACATGACCATCCAGCCGGAGTACATCCACCTGGACGACCTCGCCACGTGCGTGGAATTGCTCGTTCGGGCGGCGGAGTTGACGGATCACGACCCGACACCGGGATTCCGGGAACGATATCAATCGAAGGCAGAGGAGTTCAAGGATCGTCTGAAAGGAGCGCGGTAATGGACCTGCGAATCATCGGATTAATCATCATCTGTCTCCTCATCTCCACTCAGGGGAATGCGATGCAGATAGACCAGAAGATCGGCCGTTTCCAGGCCTATGATTTCAAGGCCAGGAAGGACATCCCCCTCAAGGGCGATCAGCTTGACTTAGATGTGGAGTATACCACCGACGGCAATGCGCTGAAGGTTCGGGGCACGCTCAAGAACCTCGCTTCCGGCGAGCGGGCGATCATCCTGTCGTATACGATTCCCATCGAAGGCAAGGACGTGAAGTTCTCACCCTCGCTGAACGTGAGCGCGCCCGAGGGCGAGGGCTCGGTTTACCCGATCGCCGCCATGGGCGGCATTGCGATGGCAATCCCGCCGAGCGCCCCGTGCATGTTCAAGCTCACCGGCTCGAAGAACGGACTCACCTTGCGGATGTATCTCGGTTTGTCGCCGGAGACCAAGGTGCCAAACTCGGCGGACTTCGAGTTCGTCATCTATCCTTGCGATCCCAAATGGGGCTTCCGTGACGCCGCCCGCCAATACTACGCCATGTACCACGACTACTATGACCATCACGGCAAGGGTGACGGCCTCTGGCTCTTTCCAAGCACGCTGTCATCGCCGCCGAATATCCATGATTTCTTATATCACGAGATCTTCGCCTATGCGGATATCGGCAAGGCGGCCGAAAAGGATCACAAGGACGGCGTGCTCACTTTCCCCTACATGATCGTCGGTCAGCGGGAGATCAAGCACCTGGATAAGCTCCCGAAAACCTACGAAGAGGCGATGGACTATTATGCTAAGTGGACTCCTCCCGCTCAATCCGATCAGACGAAGGAGGCGCTGGCAGCCGGGGGTGACGTCTATCTGAGAGAGGAAGTCAGCAACTCGGCGCTCAAGGAGGCGAACGGGAACTACAAGATCATGCTTCGAAATACGCCGTGGGGTGATAACTCGGTCACGTTCATCATGAACCCAAACCCCGACCTCCCGGGCGAACATACGACCGGCGGAGATGCGATGGCGTCCATTCATGGGTGGTTGACCAAGTGCCCAGCGATTGATGGGGTTTACATTGATTCCCTCGGGGCGAACTGGGTCGGGAAGCTCAACTTCCGCCATGACCATTTCAAATATGCCAGGTATCCGCTTACTTTCGACAAGGATGGGAATGTCTGCCTGCACAACCAGCTTTCCCACTGCGAGTTTCTCGATGTGCTGAGGACTGATCTGCGTACTCGGGACAAGCTGCTCATGGCAAACGGCGTTTATCTCTACAATGCCAAAGAGCCCGAGTACGCGGATGTCACGAGTACCGGGCGCTTCTTCCAGGCTGCGTTGGTGGATGCGGCAGGCGCGGAATCCAGCTCGCCTGGGCGGGACCGCTGGGAGTTCTATCGCGCGGCGATGGGTTACAAGCCGTATCTGGTGCTCAAGTACCATTGGACGAAGGAGGAGCAGGTCCGGGACATGTTCAACCAGGCGGTCTGCTATGATGTCTTCGTGACCAACTCGAACAACTTCAATCTGGATTACTGGTCGAATGAGAAGGGCTACTCGAGGGACAAGGACCTCTATGCCTGGTATGTGCCTCTCGTCCGAACGCTCTCGAAGGCGGGCTGGGAGCCGGTGACCTATGCCAGTTCGCCGACGGAGGGCGTGTGGTTCGAGCGCTATGGCAAGGATGGCGACGTCTACTTCACCCTCTATAATCCGGGAGTCGAGCAGGAATGCGTCCTGGAGGTCGAGACAGGGCCATTGGGCTTGGGCAGCGATCCTAAGGTGGAGCAAATATCAGGTCCGGGACTGGCAGGCTCCGAAAAGACCGCATCCGGGATTATGATCCGCACAAAAGTGCAGTCCTACCGCACGGCGGTGATCCATGTCATACTTGGTTGATGGTTGAATGGTTAGTGGTCAGATGGAAGCATTTTGGGACAGCAGATTCCGAAAAGAGGGCATGATATGGGGCATGAACCCTAGCCGGACGGCGGTGTATGCTCTGGAGGCATTCCGGAAGGCAGGCGCGCGAACGGTCCTGGTGCCGGGATCAGGTTATGGACGGAATACCCGGCTGTTCTCAGAGGCGGGGATGAAGGTCACGGGCGTCGAGATATCGGAGTACGCCGTCCAGCTAGCCAAGGAACATGATCCCGAGACGACCTTCTACAACGCCTCTGTCATAGACATGGCATTTCTCGATGTCATATATGACGCCGTTTACTGTTTCAATGTCCTGCACCTGTTTCGTGAGGCCGACCGGAAGCAGTTCCTGAATCAGTGTTTGAACAGGCTGAAAAACGGCGGACTTGCCTTCTTTACGGTCTTCTCGGAGATCGAGCCCACCTTCGGCAAAGGTCCCGAAATCGAGCCGAACACTTTCGAGAGTCGGCCTGGGCGCCCGGTCCACTACTTCACCGAGGCCGATCTCCTCGCTCATTTCGAGGCCTTCGAGGTGCTGGAAGCCGGCATCATGGAGGACCCCGAGGACCATGGGGAAGGCCCGCATACTCATCTGCTAAGGTATATCCTGGCATGCAATAAAGGGAGGCCGAGCCTGTGAGCCGTCGAAATCTGCTGAGATCGCTCGGGCCGGGGTTCATCACCGCGGCTGTGGTCATCGGTCCGGGAAGCATAACGGTAGCCTCTAAGATCGGCGCGTCTGCGGGAATGAGCCTTCTCTGGGCGATCATCGTGGCGGGAAGCTTCATGATGCTCTTCACCTCGATGTCCGCCAGGATCGGCGTCCTGAACAAGCAGTCGCTTCTGACCGTCACGGCATCCCATTATGGGCGCTGGCTGGCGGTCGTTATGGGGCTGCTGGCATTCACCGTCTGCGCCTCGTTCCAGATGGGGAACTACCTGGCCTGCGCGACCGCGCTGGCTACTCTCACGGGGCTTGGCGAAATGGCCTGGATCGGGATTGTCGGGGCCATGGCGCTGGCCTTCATATTCGCCGCACGCCGTCTTTACCAGGCGATCGAAAAAGTGATGCTCGCACTGGTCATCGTCATGCTCGCCGCTTTCATAGGGAATCTGCTTGTGGCTCGGCCGAACGTCTTAGATATGCTGTCCGGCCTCATACCCAGGGCCTGGCCCAATGGGATGACCGGCCTGGTTACGGCGATGGTCGCAACTACTTTCTCCGTGATCGCTGCCTTGTATCAGTCAACCCTCGCCCAGCAGAAGGGATGGGGAGCGCACGACCTCCGAACAGGGTTGCGAGACACTCTGGCGGGAATTGGGGTGCTGGTCGGCATTTCCCTGGTGATCACAATGACCGCCGCCACGGTTTTGCGAGGCTCCACTATAGACAATGCCGCTACCCTGGCCGCCCAGCTTCAGCCGCTGCTGGGTAACACGGCGGTGATTCTGTTCAGCCTCGGCTTTCTCGCAGCCTCGTTTTCCTCAACGGTCGTGAATGCCATGATCGGCGGAGGGCTGCTCGCGGATTCGCTGGGGATGGAGTCGAATATCAACGCAACGCCCACCCGCCTGTTCACCGCCGTCGGTATGGCTGTGGGAATGGCGGCCGGATTCTATACGCTCGGCACCGGAACTCCCATCGAGGGCATAGTGATCGCGCAGAAGACTACCATCCTGGCGGTTCCGCTATGCGCTCTGGTGATGATCTTGCTGGCGAACGACCGGCGGGTAGTGGGGGAGCATCGCAACTCCCTCGGGGCGAATGCCTGGGCATCCCTCGCCTTTCTGGTACTGCTGGCGATGAGTGTGTTCCGAGT
>DASRZD010000335.1:0-10438 GCA_035686805.1 Armatimonadota bacterium | reverse complement strand
ACCAGATATGCTCTATAGGTGACATGTGAGGAGGCCCGGTCACGGTCGTCCAAATGCGCCAGGTAACTAACCATGGGTTGACCTCTATGCCTAGCGGATGTGCCTTTGAGATAAGGTCTGCCAGAGAGTCGAACCCCGGAGGCGATGGGACGACTCCTGTGCCGGGTGGTTCAATGCTCGAGGTGTAGTATGCATCACACCGCAGGCGTATTTCAGGAATGACGCAGTTGAGGTTACATGAGTCGGCGTAATTGACCATAGTTGTGCAGGCGGAGGCGCTCTCGAATCCCGATGCCCATGAGGTGATCTCTATGGATCGGAACTCTTGAGCATAGCCAACTGCCGATATTGCCAACAAAAGCACGAACAGAACAACAAACAATCTTGCCCTTAGCATTCCAAGCTCCTTCTGAATCCTCGTGATTTGAATTATCTGCCTTACCCCGCCATAGCTTTAGCGACGGCGGGCCTTGCGTAGAACTTTGTGCCTGGCCTGCCCAGTTGGACTTGCGTCTTACTCCTTAATGATCTATAGGCAACACCTCCCAACTGCAGTATATTCCTAACTTAGGATTTCGTCAACTAGGAGTTTTATCCTGCTTAGAGGGGAGGCTTGTGAAAGCCTCCCTTTGGGGGTTAGCGGTCGAGGGAAACCTCATACCATAAGGTCTTGTACTGGGGGCCGAGGTCGAGCACGACCTCATCGCCTTCCTGCCTGCAGGGAACCAGGGTAGTTCTTGCTCCTCCGCCGTCGAGGGTGTACATCATCCCGCCCATGAGACTCGCGGGCAAAGAGATTCGGGCGGAAATCCCCTCGGCCATGACCGGCCCTTTGCCCCAATTTCGGCCGACGCTGGTTCGATTTTCATTCCAGACCATGCCCTGGTTCTCGGCCCTGCCGACGGCTGAGATCAGCAGGTGCCCGGAGGATTCGATCGGCTCGCCATCAAGGGAGATGACTGTGATGGCGGCGAACTTGTCCGGCTTCTCGAGGACATGGATAGTCAGACCGCCGAGTGTCACGGGATTGCCGCCGAAGAACCCGACGATCCCGCGACTCGATGGTGAGTTGATCGTATAGGCGTTGCGGTTCCAACTCACCGAGGGCGGGGTCTTAGAGTCCTTGCGGTGAATAGCTTTGCCTTTCGCGGAAAAGCGGACCGAGGTCCGGGCGGAGATCGTCTCAGCCTTCGCAAAGCCCAGTGATTCCCATGTCGGGACGATGTTAGTCCCATTTCGCAGGAGCTCACTCGAGATTCCGGAGATGGGGAACTCCATCTCGACCGAGGCCTTAAGCGGAGGGACCCCCACCCGGCGGAAGATGGCTGCCGCTGTCGGGAAGAACGCGATTTTCGCAGGATGGCTATCAATCGGGAAGTAGCTGGCAATGTAGTCCCTGATCCATTCGCCGTTCGAATGGTAGTCAAACAGGAAGATGCCGTCCCAATCTTGCTGGGCGGCGTAGGATGCCAGCATCGGGATGCACTCCGCCGAATAGTCGCTCGGCGCGGGATGGTTGTACTCGCTGACGACGAACGGCTTGCCTGCAATCCGATGGAGCGCCAGCCAGGTAAGCGAATCGTCGCCAGGCATCTTTACCATCGGAGTGTTGCCGATGGTCCAGTCATTTCCATCCCATGGCTTATGTGGAAAGTAGGGATGCTGCCAATACCGATGGTTGTCGCCGTAATCCATGAAGGACTCGCGGTAGAGGCCGGCGATCCCTCCCATGCAGACCTGAGAGTCGATCACCATAGATTTGGCATTGAGGGTCTTCTTTATGAAGTCGTACATCCCCTGGGCGTAGGCATGCTCGGTATCGATGGCGAAGGCCAGGAAATCGTCCCTTTGGGAAGTCGTGTAGACCGCAATTGGGAACGGGATGCTTCCCTTTTCGAGGTTGGCATCGTCGGGCAGACCGCCTCCCCCGCCCCTTCGAAGCTCGATGCCGGCAAGCCAGACTTCGCCGATAGCGTTCTGAAGGTTGAAGCTCAGACGGGTGTGATTGGGCTCGACCTGCGAGGCATAGAAGGAGTACTCGTATTCCTGCCACTCAGGGGTGAACTTGACGATCCGCGAGAGGCCGACCGACCGCCATGGAGCTTTGTCGAGGCGAACATCCAGATTGATGGGCCTGGGTTGATCGGACCTGGCCCAGAACCGCACAGTGTAGGGCTTACCCTCGACAAGATCCAGGCCGAGTTGGTGGACCTGGAAGTGCCAGGACTCCTTGCCGGGCTTGGTCATTATGGCATGGAGGCACTTCATCCCGGGCTGCGGGCCGTTGTTCTCGACACCCATCACTGCCTCGGCGGGAGCTGGGGCTTCGAGAAGCCATCGCTCTGTGCCGTTGGCATAGTCTGAATTGGAAAGGATATTGTCGCCTATCGGCTCACTGCCCGCCTGCCATGATTCCCGGAGCTTGTCGGTCGAGGCATACTTCGCCCGCAGCCACGAGACCCACTTATCTCGAAGCTGGGCAAGATAGTACTCGGGAAGATCACCGATACTGCCATCAACGCAATCATTCACGAGGCTGTTCTCATTGTTGATCTCGATCATTGCAACCGACGGCTCATCCACATAGCGAGTACTGGTGTAAGGATTCAGGTGGGTGAGAAGCTGCCGAGCGTATTCCTTTTGCAGGACGATCATCCTGGTCTCGAAGTTATCAACGCCTTTGTCATACTTCAGCAGTTTAGAGGCATCGGGGAAACCATCTGCTTCGGTAAGCTTACGCGTGACGTGGAGGTTGATGTTAGAGTATATTCCTCGGCGCTTGAACTGGAAAATGAGGTAGTCCAGCTTATCGAGCTGACCTGCATCAATGTGCTGATGATCCTTGAAGGCGGGATCCCAGATGCCCTTTGGCGAATACATGCCGTCCATACTGTGAAGGCGAACGCAGTTCACCCCGAGCTTCGCCAGTCTCGCTGCCAAGCGCTCGGCGTCCGAATGCTCCGGGAAGCATCCGCCATAGCCGAGATTCACCCCCAGGAAACGTATGCGCTTGCCCTTGCCGTCCAAGAAATGGCCGTCTTTGACCTTGACGAACCCGTACTCGCCAGCGAGATCTTCGTTCATCCAGGACATGTCGGTAGCATCGTGCTGGATGTCGAAGACTCGGATGGGGAATGGGAACATGTCGGCCGCAAGGCATGGGACCGATAGGACGAATAGGACGGATAGGACGAGGACTTTATTCATTGCCATCTTACTGCGCTGCCGGCTGGGAAGCGGGCGGTTCGGCCGGGCTCACCGCAGGCGCCTCAGGTGCGGGAGCCGGGGCCGGAGGAGTTTCTACCGGCATTGGTTCGACTGGGCTCACCACATGTGGTTCGACTGGGCTCACCTCAGGCGGTTCGACTGGGCTCACCACGAGCGGTTCGACGGCCTTGGGAGCCGGAAGACTTACCGGCGTCACCATCCCATGCCGCTTGTCCACATCATACAGCATAGCGTAGGTGGTCGTCAGTAGTTGGACGAGCGACTGCTTCTCCGGCTTGTCGTAGATCGAGGAGGAGGTATCCTTGGTCTCGTTCCAGTTGTAGTAGGCCAGCCCGTTCGCAGACATGGCGCAATCCAGGGCCAGGGCGACCGGCGTGCTCGGGGCGGAGTCATCGAACAAGCGATATGCCAGGATGAGCCGCTTGCCATTCAGCATCATGAGCTCCTGCTCCTTGGCAAGCTGGCCGGTGGAAGTATTCCCAAGCGTGCGGATGAAGATGATGTCGGCGAAATCAACCGACTTGTATTCATCGGCGGAATTCCAATGGTAGACGCTCGCATTCGGGTCGTCGGAGCTGAAGGGATAGGCGACCTCGGCCACGAATAAGACATCCTTGTGCTTCTTCTGAACGTCATGTGCGACGGAGGAGAGCATATCGCTTATGATGCGAGCACGGAAATGGGTATGCTCGCGAACCGCCATCGGCATGTTCCCCTTATCCTCGAAGGCATAGTTGAAGATGGTCTTGTCGCATGGGTCGATCTCATCGAAGCTCTTGTAGGTCGTGCCCCACTTGGAGTTCAACTGGGCAAGATTGTGGTAGGAAGACTTCATCCACTTGCGGAAGTAGGCGTTCGTGTCATCATCGAATGAGAGGGGCAGGCCGCTGCCGTTCCGCCATCCCGCCTCCACGACGAGGCCGACCACCGGCCGAAGCTTGTTTCGTTCCTTGATTCGCAATAGGGCCGGATCGTTCTCATAGCGGTCGAGGTAGACATTGACGTAGTGGGTGAGCGCGCGCTTGAACTCCCCATCGCGGAAGTTGGCGAAATCGGCCTCGATCTGCTTGTCTTGATTGACCGCCGGCTTGAGGTCCAGGCGGGAAAACTGCATTAGGGCATTGCGGTCCACGCATTGAAGCTGAAGCCACGGGAGGATGCTCATCTTCTCGGCCGCGGCGAGCTTGTACTCGCGATCCAGCCAATACCAATCACGGTCAATGGCCTGGCTGACTTCGTGGTCTACGCAGATGGCATTCAGGCCCAGGGCCTTCATCTTCTGCAGGTCGGCTGTGACGGCGGCGTCTTCGCTCTTCCAGGGGTCCCACCAGTGCGGGAAGAAGTAGACTGCCCGCAAAGTCTGGTCATCGGCGAGCTTGATGGGGTCTTTGAGATTGATCCTGGATGCAAAGGCATTGGCGGCGATAGAGATCACGAGAAGGCAAAAGGCGGTTCGTTTCACAATCAGTTCCTCCCAAGGATGAGGCTTGTCCGCCAAAGCTCAAGCGACGGCGGACGCTAAAGGATTCTACCATGCGGCGGGCAGGAGGTCAATAGACCGTTTGTCGTCTATCGGTTGGGCACCTCGTATCGGCTGACGTGCCTTGTAGAGCGTCAATGCCACAACCGATGGCCGAAAAACGAAACGAGTTTCGCCAACGATGAACGTCGCTCACCTGGTACTATTACCAGTTTTTCGCATGTCTATTGACCCGTTGCGGTACAGTACTTTTAGTATTATTGGAAGAGTGCTCGGGTCGCACGCATCCAAGCTAACACTCCCTCGCGACCCGCTTCAATTTTCGAAATTCACTAGTTCCGTTAACAGCGGCGATCAAGTGAGGGAAAGCTGCATATGAACTATGGCGCTCACAACTACTGGGTTGACCTGGCATTGGCGGAGAGTGCAGTTCCTGAGCCGTCTGCATTCCCGGTACTGGGGTCTGGGTTCGTCGGAATCCTGATCTGGCTGAGGAGACGCAAGACTTAGTTCAAGCGCTGGTAGAAGCGCAGTCAGGAATAGTTTAGGAAGGGGAAGTCAGAGATGGCTTCCCTTTTTTCATAGGTGGCGCTGAGTGTCTTATGGGTTGCACGGCAATTATGCGGTCAGGCTTGGCACGAATCTTGCAGATATGACCTATGGGATCGATGATCCACACCGGATGAGGAGGTCATTTTATCGTGAAGATACAGTTCATTAGACTCGGCTTATTGCTGCTTTTGCTGGCGGCGGCGTCCAGTGCATTCGCGCTTATCCCTGGTTACGACAACCCGCCGCCGTTCGACCCTCAGAGGACTCTGCTCTGGGATTTCTCTGCCAGCGATACGTGGGAGACACCCTTCACAGCGGTGGGGCCGACTTGGGACACCGGCGACTGGACGTGTGATGATATCACCTACTCGCCGAACCTGCAGTGGGTTGATGCAAGCTCGCAGTGGGCAGGCCACCAGGGCATGATCGGGCTGGATAACACCCAGGGAACCGACATGCAGACAATGTGGATCAAGTTTCACATCAACAATTTCCCACCTGTGAATCCGCTCAAGAAGGTTTGGTACGAGGCAGAGATCATCACGTGGGGAGAAGCCCAGGGAAGCGATACTGTGACAACAGCTCCAGGCTACACCTGTTCGGAAATCGACCACATGGATGAGGATCTGGGACCCGGCTTTCGGATAGATGCACTGTGGTACATTGAACCCAACCCGCTCTGGGAAGAGGTAACTCTTTCGTGCGATATTCTGGCGGGCGGGGGTGTCTTTGTTGACAACTTCTACGTGAGCACGGCTTGCGTTCCTGAGCCGTCGGCGCTGCTGGCACTGGGCAGCGGACTGCTGGGATTGGCCGGCCTGGTGATTCGAAAACGGCGGTAGACCAAGCGCCGGTTAGTTGTTCTTGAAAAAGGGAAGTCAGAAACGGCTTCCCTTTTTTCGTGCTTGGTGCGTAGTGCATAGTGCTTGGTGCTTCGTTCCTCGTACTTCGTGCACGTTTGACAAAGAGCGGCTTGCAGCATAGAATTCCAGTGAGGTTTCTACTATGGACAAGCAGGCTGCTGCTGAACGGATCAGACAGCTAAGAGACGAAATAAACTACCACAACTACCGATACTACGTCCTCGACCAGCCGGTGATCTCGGATGCGGAGTACGACCGGTTGATGAGGGAACTGGAATCGCTGGAGGAGCAATTCCCCGATCTGATCACCCCGGACTCCCCGACTCAGCGAGTGGGCGCGAAGCCCATAGCGGCATTTGCCTCCTACACACATCGCCAGCCAATGCTCAGCCTTTCGAACGCTTTCGGGACTGACGAGCTGGGTGCCTTCGATAAGCGGATCAAGCGCATGCTCGAAATGGATCCTGAGGCGGATATCGAGTATGCGTCCGAGTTGAAGATTGATGGGCTCGCGGTCTCGCTCACTTATGAGGACGGCAGGTTCGTTGTAGGCGCGACTCGGGGGGATGGATTCAGCGGAGAGGACATTACGACAAATCTGAAGACCATCAAGGCGATTCCGTTGGTGCTCTTCGAGGCGGAGACCGCTCCGCCGGTAATGGAGGTTCGAGGGGAAGTCTTTCTCCACCATGATGAGTTTCGGCGAATCAACCGGGAGCGGGAGGAGGCAGGTGAGCCGACTTTCGCCAATCCGAGGAACGCTGCGGCCGGCTCCGTGCGCCAGCTCGATCCCAGCGTCACTGCCAGGCGGAATCTGGATATCTGGGTCTACGGCACAGGCTTTGTCCAGGGCAATGGGTTCCGCACTCATTCCGAGACCCTGGAGGCGTTGAAGAAGTGGGGGTTCAAGGTAAACCCGAACACCCGCGTCTGCCGGAATCTCCAGGAGGTGGAGGCGTACATCGCCGAGTATGGCGAGAAGCGGGAATCGCTGGGATATGAGATTGACGGCGTGGTCGTCAAAGCCAACTCGATCGAGCTGCAGGACCGGCTTGGATATGTGGCCCGGAGCCCTCGATGGGCGGCGGCATACAAGTTCCCGGCCATGCAGGAAACGACTGTCGTGCGGCAGATATTCGTGTCGGTGGGCAGAACGGGCGCGTTGACCCCGGTGGCCATCATGGACCCCGTCGAAGTCAGCGGCGTGACCGTCAGCAGGGCGACTCTCCACAACGAAGATGAGATTCGGCGGAAGGACGTTCGCTGCGGGGACACCGTAGTCATCCAGCGGGCGGGCGACGTGATCCCGGAGGTGGTCCAGGTCATCAAGGAAAAGCGAACGGGCGATGAGGAGCCGTTCGTGATGCCGGAGAAATGCCCGGTATGCGGAGGGCGAGTGGAGCGGCCGGAGGATGAGGCGGTCGCGCGATGCGTGAACCTCGCCTGCCCGGCGCAGGTCAGGGGGCGGATAATCCACTTCACCTCACGGAATGCACTCAACATCGAGGGAGTTGGGCCGGCGCAGGTGGATCAACTGGTCGAGCGAGGGCTGGTTCATGACCCGGCCGATCTCTATTCGCTCACGGTGGACGATCTACTTACCCTGGAGAGGATGGGCAAGAAGCTGGCTCAGAAGCTGTACGATGCCATCCAGGGGAGCAAGGAACCCCCGCTTGATCGGCTGATCTATGCCTTGGGGATAAGGCACGTGGGCGAGCATGTGGCTCAGGTGCTGGCTGAGCATTTCGGATCTATGGAGGCGATCATGGATGCGCCGGAATCCGAGTTGACCGCCGTGGCGGAGATCGGGCCGGTGATCGCCAAGAGCATCGCCTCGTTCTTCGCAGAGCCTCAGAATCGGGAGATCGTGAAGAAGCTCAGGGAAGCCGGAGTCAGGCCGGGAATTCAGGCAGTCCAGGTGAGCGCAGAACTCGAGGGCAAGACCTTTGTATTCACGGGGATGCTCGCATCATCCACTCGCGAGCAGGCCGAGGAGATAGTGCGGCAGCATGGCGGGAAGGCGGCATCGAGCGTCAGCCGGAGCACGGACTTCGTTGTGGCGGGCGAGAGTGCCGGCTCGAAGCTCCAGAAGGCCCGGGAGCTGGGAGTGCGGGTGATTACGGAAGAGGAGTTCAGGCGGATGATCCAGTGAGTTCAGAGTTCAAGGTTCAGGGTTCAAGGTTCAAGGTTGTCTATGCATGGGGGCCGGCGGTTGCATGGATGGCGCTGATATTCTTCGTATCAGCCCTGCCGAAGCTTCCTACGCTTCCCAGCATGTTCGGCATTGACAAGATCCAGCACGCCGCCGCGTATTTCATCCTGGGGCTGCTGCTCCTTCGGGCAACCGCGCTGACGGGGCTGAAGCCCTATGTGCGCTCATTCACGATTGGCGCACTGTATGGGGCATTCGACGAGATTCACCAACGATTTGTGCCGGGAAGGGACATGAGCGGCCTGGATTGGCTGGCGGACGTCGCGGGGCTGGCGATCGCGCTGCTGGCCGTTGCCGTGATAGACAAATATCTAGGGAGGGGCAGATTTGGCAGAAGAAGAGAAGGAATTTGAGGTCGTTGACAAGCGCAAGGTGAAGATGGACTCGGAGGGGAACGTGGTCGCCGAGCCTGAGGAACCTAAGGCAGAGGCGCAGGAACAGGAGGAGGAATTCGCAGGACTCCCGCCGGTTGATGTCTATGCGATCCTGAAGTCGTTCATAAGCCTGCTCGGCGTGCATGCATGGCAATGGCTCGGGCTGGTAAAGAACCCCATCACCGGCAGCCTCGATAAGGATCTGGCTCAGGCGAAGATTGCCATAGACTCGATTTCCCTGATGGCGGGCCAGATTCAGGGCAACCTGGACGAATCGGAGCAACGCGAGCTTCAGGGGCTGCTGGCCGATCTGAGGATGAACTACGTCCAGCAAAGCGCCAAGGGCTCATAAGGAACTGCGGACCTGAGAACGCCAGACTCCCGATCGGTCGGTCTGCTTGCTCATGCGCACGACTGTCCCCTGATCGGGCGAGCTGTCCAGGGAAACATTCTCCATCAGATTGCGGATCAGCACCAATCCAAAGCCGCCATCTCTGTCGCGCGTGTACTTGGGCTTCCCGACGGCATCGGCGAAACCCTGACCGCTGTCGGTGATCTCGACCGTCAGACGGCCGTCCTTGATGCCGCAGCGAACTACGAGTTCGCTTCCATGCTTATCATCCGAGTAGGCGTGAAGCACGACGTTCGTGCAGGCCTCGGAGACCGCCACCTGAACGTCCTCAACCGACGATGTGCAAAGCCCCAACCGCCGCGAAAGGTCCGTAACGAACGCCCTTATTATAGAAACATACTCAGCTTTACTAGGGACTCTGAGCTCGATTCTGTCTATCACTGTATTCATTGGTCCTTACAACAGCTCGGACCCACCATTCTAATAATACCCCCCGGCCAGAGACCGTCAAACTGTGCCAGGCCAGACGCTTGGCAGGCGGCAGGATATTCGGCCTGTGTGCGTGAACTTGATACTAAAGACGATTGGAGATATCCATGGACCGCATATGGGCGCCGTGGCGCATGCAATACATCGAGCAAGGTGGGAAGCCGGAAGGCTGCATATTCTGCGTTTTCCCGGCTCAGGATAGGGACAGGGAGAACCTGATACTCTACCGTGGCAAGACCGCCTTCGTAATGCTGAACTCCTACCCTTACAACCCGGGGCATTTGATGATCGCGCCATACGAGCATACGGCGAATATGTATGACCTCTCAGACGAGAAGTTGCTGGAGATCAATCGCCTGCTAAGATATTCTATTCGGCTGATCACCGAGTGCATGCACCCCGACGGTTTCAACGTCGGTCTCAACCTGAGCCGAGTGGCAGGTTCCGGGGTGCCGGATCACATTCACTGGCATGTCGTCCCGAGATGGAATGGCGACACAAACTTCATGCCGGTGATCGCGGATACGAAGGTGATTCCGGAGAGCCTGCAGGCAACATACGACAAGCTGAAGAAGAAGATGGAAGAAATCGGGGAGGATTGAGGTGTCGGTCGAGGCGCAAATTGAAGAGTTGCGGCTAAAGGCCATCAACTGCCAGGCCTGCGAGCTTTGTGATACCAGGACGACCGTCGTGTTCGGCGAGGGGAATCCTGTGACGCCGATGGTCATCATAGGGGAAGGACCGGGGGCGAATGAGGATGCAACCGGCAGGCCGTTCGTGGGCCGGGCCGGACAGCTTCTCGATCAGGCTCTGCGCGAGAACGGGATTACGCGGAAGCATATCTATATCTGCAATGTGCTGAAGTGCCGTGCAAGCATAATCGAGGGC
>DASRZD010000334.1:0-3524 GCA_035686805.1 Armatimonadota bacterium | reverse complement strand
CTTACCACCGCCGGCAGGACTTTCGCCGTCGCATCGGCAATTGCGTTCTCGCCGACCGGCATAGACGAGCGCTTGCCCAGAACCTGCATGACCCCGCCGCCCGAGCCTGAGCCCGGTGTGAGGAGATATCCCATCCGATTGAGGATCAGGGCGCACGCCCCGAATCCCAGAACGAACACCAGCATGTAAGCGATCAACTTCTTCATAAACTAACCCCTTGTACTTCGTGGAGTATTGGAGTGATGGAGTAGTGGAGTATTGGAAACCCCTCCCCCATCAGCCATTAGCCATCAACCATCAACCATTCTGCTCCATGGAATGGAGCAGATTCGCCATCTCGATGGCGGCTTCGGCGGCGTCGAACCCCTTGTTGCCGACCTTTGTTCCCGCGCGCTCGATGGCCTGCTCGATCGTATCGGCGGTTATCACCCCGAAGATCGTCGGGAGGCCGGTCGAGAGTCCGACCTGCGCAACCCCCTTGGTCACTTCGCCCGCGATGTAGTCGAAGTGCGGGGTCGCTCCTCGGATCACCGCTCCCAGGCAGATGACCGCATCGTACTTCCCTGACGAAGCCATCTTCTTCGCCACGACCGGCACCTCGAATGTCCCAGGCACCCAGGCGACGGCGATATCCGTGTCCTTGACCCCATGCCGCCCGAGGGCGTCCACCGCCCCTTCGAGCAGCTTCTTGGTTATGAACTCGTTAAACCTGCTGATAACGATCCCGAACTTCAGCCCCTCGCCCAGCAGCTTGCCCTCGAAAACCTGTGCCATTTTCCAAACCCTCCGTGCTTCGTGATCAGTCGGACCTGTCGGACATGTCTGACCGGTCGGACCGGTGGTGCTCAGATCAGATGCCCCAGCTTGTCCCTTTTCGTCTCCAGGTACTTCTTATTCGCGCTGGTCGGCTTCACGATGAGCGGAACTCGCTCGACTATCTCCAGATCATACCCCTCGAGGCCGGCCAGCTTCGCTGGGTTGTTCGTCATGTACCTGATCTTCCGAATGCCCAGGTCAATCAGCACCTGCGCCCCGATCCCATAGTCGCGAAGATCCGCCGGATACCCCAGCCTCTCATTCGCCTCGACGGTATCGCATCCCTGGTCCTGAAGCTCATAGGCCTTTAGCTTGTTGATCAGGCCGATGCCTCGGCCTTCCTGATGGATGTAGAGCAGAACGCCTCGACCTTCCTCGGCGATCATTTCCATCGCCTGCTCGAGCTGATCCCCGCACTCGCACCTCAGGGAATGAAGGACGTCGCCGGTCACGCAGCTCGAATGGATTCGAACCAGCACGGGCTTGCCGTCCGTGACGTCGCCCATCGTCAAAGCTATATACGGCTTATCTTCCACATCAGTTTCATACGCCGACAACTGAAATATGCCGAATCTGGTAGGCAAGGTGGTTTTCGCAACCCGCCTTACCAACTTTTCGGTTCGGCGGCGATACTTGATCAGATCGGCGATGGTGGCGATCTTGAGGCCGAACTCCTCCGCGATCTTCTGAAGCTCGGGCAATCGGGCCATGGTGCCGTCGTCGCTCATGATCTCGCAAAGCACGCCGCTCGGATAGAGCCCCGCGAGCCTGGCTAAGTCAACGACCGCCTCGGTGTGCCCCGATCTCTTGAGCACTCCGCCCTCTCGAGCGGCCAGCGGGAATATATGGCCCGGCCGAGCGAGGTCGGACGGCCTGGTTTTCGGATCAATGAACACTTTCACCGTCTGCGCGCGGTCGAATGCCGAGATGCCGGTAGTCGTGCCGTGGATGGCGTCGATGCTGACGGTGAACGGCGTCCCCATCTTGGCGGTATTCCTATCAACCATCATCCCCAGGCCCAGGTCTTCCAGGCGCTTCTGGGTCGTGGGCAGGCAGATCAGTCCCCGGCCATGCTTGGCCATGAAGTTGATCGCCTCCGGGGTGACGCTCTCCGCCGCCATGATGAAGTCGCCCTCATTCTCGCGATCCTCATCATCCACGACGATAAGGATCTTCCCCTCGCGTATATCCTGAATCGCCTCTTCTATCGAACAAAAACCTTCGTGCAAGTCTCTCCCCTTACGCATTACGGATCACGCATTACGAATCATCCCATGAACCCGCCTTCGGCCAGTTTCCCCAGCAACCGGCCATCCTCCAACCCGGCGGATTTGTTCACAAATTTGAACACGTACTTGCCTATTATATCAGTTTCCAGGTTCACACTGCCACCCACGGATGCCTCGCCCAGGGTCGTGCTCGCCAGAGTATGCGGAATCACCGCAATTGCGAACCATCCCGGCCCGAGATCGGCAATCGTGAGGC
Organism: Armatimonadota bacterium; assembly: GCA_035686805.1. GTDB lineage: Bacteria > Armatimonadota > UBA5829 > DTJY01 > DTJY01 > DASRZD01. The sequence goes on along the minus strand of DASRZD010000334.1, from coordinate 1,223 downwards.
TGATGCCGTCCACCGCAATCGAGCCTTTCTCCACTACATATCGCATGATCTCCGTAGGGGCCTCGAATCGGAAGACGGTCTCAGTCCCCGCCTTGCGGATCTCGCGGATGACCCCGATGCCGTCCACATGACCGAGGACCATGTGCCCGCCGAAGCGGTCTCCCGCGCGCATCGGCCGTTCGAGGTTGACCGAACTCCCCGGCTTTAGTCGCCCGATGGTCGTCCGCTCGACGGTCTCACGAACGGCATCGAATTTCAATGTGGAAGATGAGGCCTGAACGACCGTCAGGCATGCTCCGTTGACCGAAATGCTGTCCCCGACCTTGGTACCCTCGGACACCACTCGCGCCTCGACGGTGAGCCTCAATCCGCCCCCCGCCGGCTCGGCCCGAACGACCTTCCCTTTTTCCTCAATAAGTCCTGTGAACATATGCCATGTGGAGTATTGGAGTGGTGGAGTGATGGAGTGCTGGATAGGGAAACGGCCCTTCCATTACTCCAATACTCCCTTACTCCATTACTCCTCCCTCGCTAATAGATAAAACTCCAAGGCCAGATCATCCCCGAAGCGCCTGATCTTCGGGCGTGACACAGCCAACGCCTGCGACATCAATTCGACGCCCTCGCCCTCGACCGGGGTCTTCGCATCGCGTCCACCCACTATTTTCGGCGCAATGAATACTAAACCTTTATCCACCAGCCCTTCGGCAAGCATCGAGGCTGCCAACTCACCCCCGCCTTCGAGGAGAATGCGGTTTATTCCCATTTTACCCAACTCAGCCATAGAATACCTGAGGTCAACCCCGCCTTCCACATCCTGCACGCAGAGGATCTTTATACCTGCTGCCCAGAGTTTGTCGAGCTTCTCCTCGCATGCCTTGCGTCCCATGATGATGATGGTCGGCGCTTCCCCATTCACCACCTTCGCATCCACCGGCGTCCGTCCTTGGGAATCTACCACCACTCGAATGGGGTTTTTCGCCCTCTCGCCCTCTCGCCCCCTCGCCCCCTCGCGAACGGTTAACTGAGGATCGTCCGCAATCACAGTCCCTACCCCAACCATTATGGCATCTGACTGGGCGCGGAGTTTATGAACGTGCCGTCTGGCCTTCTCCCCCGTCACCCATCGGGAGTCGCCGGTGCGAGTGGCGATCTTCCCATCAAGGGTCATGGCTGTCTTCCAGAGAACGAACGGCAGCCCGGTCGTAACCCGCTTGATATAC
>DASRZD010000333.1:0-6479 GCA_035686805.1 Armatimonadota bacterium | reverse complement strand
CTCCCGACTGCATCCCTGGCACCTTGCCAGGTGCTCCTCGATCTCCTTCTTGCGCTCATCATCCAGTTCGCCCTTCAGATAGGCGATCATCTCGTCACGGACTTCCTCGCATTTCATAACTGATCCCTCATTTCCTCGGATAGTCTTTGTCTTAGATTACTGACTGCCGCCGACATCCGGGACTTTACTGTCCCGATCGGTATTTCCAATGTCTCCGCTATCTCCCAGTACTTCAGCCCCTGGAAGTGGCTCAGGACGAATACCAGCCGGTGATGCTCCGGGAGGCCGGCGACCGCGAGCCTGATCCTCCGATCAACATACCTGCGAATCAGCAGCTTCTCGATGTCCACCGCATCTTCCGCCAGGTCCAACTCCTCATAGTAGAAGGGCTGAGGTCGGCATTTCCTCGACCGAAGCTCCTGAAACCAGACGTTCCTGGCGATTCGGTAGATATACGACTTGAAGCTCCCGATGGCCTCGTATCGCTCCCTCGCGAGCCACAGACTCACGAGCACTTCCTGCGCGTAATCCTGAGCGGTATCATGGTTCCAGCAGAGTGAGTAGAAGAATCCTGTCAACGGCCGACGGTACTGGTTCATCAGCTCGCCGAATGCATCTTCATCCCCCTGCTTCACCAGGAGCATCAACTCGATATCAGGATCGCAGGCAACTTGTGTGCACACGATGCTCATCCACTTGTAAGAATGCATCTCAGCGCGAATTGTTCATTGTCAGGAAAAAACCCACAATCTACAAGCAGTTTCTTGACAAGAGTGTGCGCTTGCAATACAATGTGTGCGTGCTTAACCTCGACAGTATGGAGCTTGAGGAGGATTAACAATAGTGAGCAATGCCGCCGCGATAACCTCCGAGGACTTCGAAAAGGAAGTCCTCCAGTCAGAAATTCCCGTTTTAGTTGATTTCTGGGCCGAATGGTGCGGCCCGTGCAAGATGATAGCCCCATCGGTAGACGCAGTTGCCGGCGAGTACTCCGGCAAGCTCAAAGTTTTCAAGCTCGATGTTGACAAAGAACCGGGAATCGCCGCAAAATACGGCATAATGAGCATTCCGACGCTTATCATATTCAAGAACGGCGAAGTCGCCGAGCAGATAGTGGGCCTGATTCCCAAGCAGCAGATCGAACAGAAAATTGCCCCGATTGTCGGGGATTCTGGGTAAATATTAGGAGGAACACCATGGCAGGTGTGACGCTAAAGAACCTTACGAAGAACTTCAAGACTGTCATTGCGGTCAACGACATGAGTCTCGCCATAGAGGACAAGGAATTCCTCGTTCTGGTAGGCCCATCGGGGTGCGGGAAGACTACCGCGCTGCGAATGGTTGCCGGCTTGGAGGAAGCCACCGCCGGAGAGATATTCATCGGAGAGCGCCTGGTAAATGACATTTCGCCGAAGGACAGGGACATCGCGATGGTGTTCCAGAACTACGCGCTGTATCCGCACATGAGCGTCTATGACAACATGGCGTTCGGCCTGAAGCTCAGGAAATTCCCGAAAGAGGAGATCAGGCGGAGGGTGGATGAGGCGGCCAAATTGCTGGGCCTGGCGGAACTCCTCGATCGGAAGCCAAAGCAGCTCTCAGGCGGGCAGAGGCAGAGAGTCGCCCTGGGCCGGGCAATCGTCCGCGAGCCAAAGGTCTTCCTCATGGACGAGCCGCTCTCGAACCTGGATGCCAAGCTCCGAGTCCAGACTCGCGCCGAGTTGATCAAGCTTCACCGGAGGCTGGGTATCACGACGATCTATGTGACCCACGATCAGGTCGAGGCCATGACCATGGGCGACCGAATCGCCGTCATGAAGGACGGCATCGTTCAGCAGGTAGACAGCCCTATGGGCCTCTACACGAGGCCCGCCAATATGTTCGTCGCCGGCTTCATTGGGACGCCCTCCATGAACTTCATTGAAGCGACGCTCACCAAGTCAGGCGACCGGTTTGTCGTTGACGCGGGGAGCTTCAAAGTCATGATCCCCCAGGGCAAAGACGGCAAGAAGTTCGAGTCCTATGTCGGCAAGCCGGTTGTGTTCGGCGTTCGGCCGGAAGACATCTTCGACAAGGCAATCAGCCAGCTTGTTCCCCCAACCGAGGAGAATACGATCAAGGCGCTGGTGGATGTGATCGAGCCGATGGGCGCAATCGTGACGATGTACCTCACGACCGGAAAGCACTCGCTGGTGGCGACCGTTGACGCCGAGACGAAGGCCAAGGAACTGGCGGAAGTCGAGTTCGTATTCGATATGGTGAAGACGCACCTGTTCGACAAGGAAACCGAAGAAGCGATCTATTGATTGGAAGGAAGACCTTAGACTCCAGACTCTAGACTTTAGAAGGGAAAACTCTCCTACCCTAAGGTCTAACGTCTAATGTCTAAGGTCTTTTTTGTGCCATGGCTAAGATTCTGATAACCGGTGGCAGTGGGATGCTCGGGAGCTATGCAGCAGTTCAAGCGGCTGAGAAGGGCTGGGAACCCTGGGCGACGTATCATTCGCATCCTATAGAGCTTCCCGGTGTTCGGATGATGGCGCTCGATCTCGCCGAATTGCGCGACGTATCGAAGGCCGTCAGACAGATCCAGCCTCAGGTGATCGTCCACACAGCCGCCTTGTCGAAGCCGGATATATGCGCCCAGAGCCCCCGAGAGGCGGAGCGCGCCAATATCCGGGCGACCTGTAACCTCGTGAGGGCGGCTGAGAAAGTCGGTGCCCGGTTTGTTTACGTGTCCACGGACCTCGTCTTTCGGGGCGGGGATCATGCATACAAACCAGACGATCAACCCCTCCCGCCCAACTACTATGGAATGACCAAGTGGGCGGGTGAGTCTGCCGTTAAGGACTCCACAGTCCCCTGGGCGATTGTTCGGACCTCGATCATTTATGGGCCCAGGAAGTTCCCGCACCTGAACTCCTTTTCCGATAGGGTCATCGAATCTCTGCGTGCCGGCAAGACGGTCGCGGCGTTCACCGATCAGACCCGCTGCCCGATCCCCGCCTGGAACCTGGCGGACGTATGCCTCGAGATCGCCGAGCGGGAATTGACGGGCATCTTCCACGCCGTCTGCCCCGAGCCCTCGACAAGATATGAGTTCGCAGTCAAGATCGCCGAGGTCCTTGAGCTCGATGCCAGTCTGATCGTCCCTACCTCGATGGATGATGTCCCCGCCTGCGCCTTCCGCCCCGAAACCTTGATCCTCGATACGACCTCGACCTCCAAGGCCCTGAAAACCTGTCTCCTGGGGTTCCAGGAAGGAATCATGGGCTTGAAAGAACGAATGCCCTAATCTGGAGGGACCTATGACACACCTGTTTGCAGTGCTGGCGATTTGCATCCTGCTCCTTGCCTGCGCGAAGACCAATGCCGCCACCTACCAACCCACCTGGGAATCCATTGACAAGCGGCCGACGCCTCAGTGGTTCGATGACTCGAAGTTCGGCATCTTCATCCACTGGGGAGTCTATTCCGTGCCGGCGTGGTCGCCGAAAGGCATGTACGCCGAGTGGTACTGGTACTGGCTGAACGACCCAAAGCAGGAAGCAGTCCGCAAGTTCCATGCTCAAGCCTACGGTGAGAAGTTCCAATATCAGGACTTCGCCCCCATCTTCAAGGCCGAGCTATTCAATCCCGACCAGTGGGCGGACATATTCGCTCGGGCTGGGGCGAAGTACATAGTCCTGACCTCCAAGCATCACGAGGGATTCTGTCTGTGGCCGAGCGCTCAGAGCTGGAACTGGAACAGCGTGGACATCGGCCCTCACCGCGATCTCTGCGGCGACCTTTCCAAAGCGGTGAAGGCAAAGGGCCTCAAGATGGGCTTCTACTACTCGCTCTATGAGTGGTATAACCCGGATTACCGGAATGATCTGCCTCGATATGTGGACGAGCACATGATCCCGCAGATGAAGGACCTTGTCATGCGCTACCAGCCGTCTCTCGTGTGGACCGACGGTGAGTGGGAGAAGCAGAGCGCGGATTGGAAGAGCACCGAGTTCCTGGCATGGCTGTTCAACGAGTCGCCGGTGAAGGATGAGGTTGCCGTCAACGACCGCTGGGGCAAGGAGGCTCGAAGCGTCCATGGAGGCTTCTATACCACCGAGTATGGGCAGGTTCACCTTGGCTCAGACCTCAAGCTGGCAGAGCGGCATAAGTGGGAGGAGTGCCGGGGGATAGGGGCTTCGTTCGGCTACAACCGGAATGAGGACTTCGAGGATTACCAGAAGCCGGCTGATCTCATCAAGATGCTGGTGGAGATAGTCAGTCAGGGAGGCAATCTGCTGCTGGATATCGGCCCGACCGCCGACGGTCGAATCCCCGTCATCATGCAGGAGCGCCTACTGGAAATGGGCGATTGGCTGAAGGTCAATGGCGAGGCGATCTACGGCACAAAGCCCTGGCGCGTGTCATCCGAACAGGATTTCGTCGCCTACACCGCCAAGGGCAGCGACGTCTATGCCATCGCCTTGAAATGGCCCGGCAAGGAGCTTGTCCTGGCAGAGCCGAAGCCATCGAAGAATGCGACTGTCACCATGCTTGGCTATTCGACTCCACTGAAGTGGCATAAGAAGGATGGCAAACTCCATATCCAGGTGCCCGATCTCTCGGTGGACGAGCTTCCCTGCCGGTACGCATACGTTTTCAGGCTCGCCGGTGTGAAATAAGTGCTATAATCGCTGGTATGAGATCATCTTCTCAGTACCATCAGGGGCGGTCATTTAGTTTCGATTTCCGAGAAGGTCGTCTTAAGAGGTGCATCGGCATCATTGAAAAGCTCGCCCCCGGTGTCTTGCTGGACCTCGGCTGCTCGACCGGCGATTGGGCAAGCTACTGGGCGGGCCAAGGCTGGAAGTGCCTGGCGGTTGATATCAATACCGATGCCGTGGAAGCCGCCAGGGCGAAGGGTATAGACGCCAGAGTCTGCGATCTGAACTCAGAGAGGCTCCCTTTCGAAGACAATTCGGTTGATCTGGTATTCGCCGGGGAGTTGATCGAGCACCTGCTGGATACGGATGGCTTCCTGCGCGAGGTCCATCGGGTTCTGAAGAAGGGGGGGCATCTTCTGCTGACGACGCCCAATCTGTCATCCTTCCAGAACAGGCTCAGGCTCCTGCTGGGATTCTACCCCATGTGGATCAACTACCGGTTTGACGAAGGCGCCGGGCACGTTCGAGCATACACGGCGAAGGTGCTCAAGTCGCAGTTGGCCGAGCACAGCTTCTCGGTTATCAAGCACACTGGGAACTGGGTCCCATTCCTGCCGCAAGAAGTTCACGGACGACGTGAAATGGCCATTCCTGTCAATCACCGGCAGCCTGCTACCCAACCTGGCAATGGACATCATCATCCTGGCGAGGAAGAGTGCGTAGACGCCCCTGAACATCTCTGAACCCCAACCGTCTGGTATAGAAACGGAGGTGCAAACCATGAAGCTCTCACGAAACAAGGCCTTATTTGCCATATTACTTGTCCTGATCGCCGGGATGGCGTCATCCCAGCAGCGGCAGCAGAGGAATCTAGCCAGTCGCATACCGGCCGATGTCGAGGTCATGCGCGACATCGAGTACGGCAAGGGAGGCGACACATCGCTCAAACTGGACATCGTCCGCCCCAAGACCCAGCCCAAGGATCCCATGCCGGTCGTGGTCTTCATCCATGGCGGCGGGTGGCAGAAGGGGGACAAGCAGTCGGCTCTCGGGAGGCTGATCCCGCTCGTCCAGAAGGGCTACTTCGGCGCAACGATCAACTACCGGTTGACCGATATCGCCCCATTCCCGGCTCAGATCGAAGACTGCAAGTGCGCAATCCGATGGGTTCGAGCGCACGCTAAAGAATACAACCTGGACGCCGACCACATCGGAGTCTGGGGCGGCAGTGCCGGCGGGCATTTGGTTGCCTTGCTGGGGACATCGGGCGGCGCGAAGTCGCTCGAGGGCAAGGGCGGCTGGCAAGATCAATCCAGCAAGGTTCAGGCGGTTGCGGACTACTTCGGTCCGACCGATTTTGCCTATTGGCTTGAAGAAGCGAAGAAGAAGGGGATCACCATGGAGCAACTTGAGGCTCAGCATTCGGGAGGGGCGATCACCAAACTCCTGGGCGGCAAGTTCTCGGATAAGATGGACGTCGCCAAGCAGGCGAGTCCGACCACCTATATTGACAAGAGCGATCCTCCGATCTTCATCGGTCATGGCGAAAAAGATCCGTTGGTTCCTTTGAGCCAGAGCCAGGTGTTTTACGATGCGTTGAAGAAAGCTGGAGTAGAGGCGACTCTGCACGTCGTCGAAGGTGCGGGACATGGATTCCGCGACCCTGAAACCGACAAGATGGTCGCTGATTTCTTCGACAAACACTTGCGAGGAGGAAAGGATGGGAAGTAAACTCATCATGATTATGGCTTCTGTTATCATCTTGGCATGCGCCGGGTTTGCGGCGGATGAGGAAGCACCCAAACCTGCGCCGAAGCCGGAGTTCAA
>DASRZD010000332.1:0-4102 GCA_035686805.1 Armatimonadota bacterium | reverse complement strand
CTGCTCCTCAGCTTCTCGTTGAGCTTTCTCATCGTGTGCTTTCATGCTCCACCAGACGGGATATCGCGGATGCGAGACTTAAGCCGCTATTCCTTATTATCGGAGATTGGGACCTGGGTTATAAGGTGGTTTTTCGGGGTTGTTGATGTCGGTATTTCTACCTGGTCTTCGCTTCCTTATGCGGCAGGGACGCAGCCGTATGACGTCCGACGAAACGAGCAGCCCAACAGATCCACGTAGAACGTTGCGCTCACTCCATCCACACGACTTCTTTGCCCACGACTTGCTCGATGTCGGAGAGGAGCTTGGGCGAGGGGTCAACCTTGACCTCGATGAGCACTTTCGCCATCGAGCCGTTTGCAGGCAGGTGGAAGTAGACGGGGCTCTCGCCTGAGGACTCGCCCAATACCTTGCGCAAATGCTGGAGGCGGTCGCGACTGATGCCTCCGACCCGGATGTTCACGGACTTCGGACTGCCGTTCCCATTCCCGTTTCCGTTCCCGTTGCCGTTAATCCTCTGGGCACTTGCGATGGGAGTAACAGACTCGCATATAATGCCGACGCTCGTCTCGGAATCCTCTTCCTTGGACTTCGACCGGCCTCGGCGATTGATCCGCCCCTTCACGACGACTATCCCATCGGTCTCCAGCCACTTTGCGCATTCCTTGTAGGCATCCGGGAAGACGGCGACATCGATCGGCCCAGCGAAGTCCTCCACGGTCACGAAGGCCATGGGCTCATTCTTCTTGGTGGTGAGCTTGCGTACACGGGCGATCACCCCGCCGACGGTCACTTCCTCCCTTTCGGCCTTGTCTTTCAGATCCTCGCTCGTCGCAGAAACTACCCGCGCGAGGGTCTCGCGATACTGGAGCAGCGGATGATCGGAGATGTAGAGGCCCAGGAGGTCCTTCTCCACGGCGAGCATTTCGTCTCTCGAGAGCTCGGTGACCTTCGGGAGGCTTTCCGGCTCCTCCGATGCCTCCTCGGGCGCGTCGCCGAATAGGGACACCTGGCCATTCAGCCGATCGCGCTTCTCGCGGGCCGCCCGATTCATCGCATCCTCGAGCACGAACAGAAGTTGGGCGCGATTCTTGTTGATGGAGTCGAACGCTCCCGCCTTCACCAGGCACTCAACCGCAGTCCGGGTCACGGATGACTCGCATACCCGCCGGCAGAACTCGTGGAGTGATTTGAAATCCCCCTCCAAAGCCCTTGCCACGAGGATGTCCTCGATCACTCCCCGGCCTACGTTTTTGATCGCCATGAGCCCAAATCGGATATTCCCATCCTCGACGCTGAAGTTCAACTCGCTCTTGTTGACATCCGGCGGCAGGACGGCGATCTTCATGTGCCGGCAGTCATCCACATACGTGGCGACCTTCGATTTGTTGTCCATGATGCTCGTCAGCAATGCAGCCATGTACTCGGCGGGATAGTTCGCCTTCAGGTAGGCGGTCTGGTACGCGACGACGGCATAGCAGGCGGTGTGCGACTTGTTGAAGCCCTAGGAGCCGAAGTTCGCCATGAGGTCGTATATCGTCTCGGCGTCCTTTTGTTCGACCCCGTTCTTGATTGCGCCCTCGATGAAAACCGGCCTTAGCTGGGCAATCTTGTCATGCTTCTTCTTGCCCATCGCCGAGCGAAGGGTGTCCGCTTCCACGGGCGAAAATGCGGCAAGCTCCATTGCGATGCGCATGACCTGCTCCTGGTAGAGCAGGACGCCATACGTATCCTGCAGGATGGGCGCGAGGAGCGGGTGGATGTGGACGATCTCCTGGCGGCCATGCTTGCGCTGGACGAAGTCATTGACCATGCCGCTGCCGAGCGGCCCGGGCCGAAACAGAGCCACCACCGGGATGATGTCTTCAAAGCGTTCCGGCTTCAGATCCTTAAGCAACTGGCGCATCCCGGAACTCTCGACCTGGAACACGCCCGACGTATCGCCGGCCTGAAGCATCCGATAGACCTTTTCGTCGTCGAATGGGATGGCGTCCAGATCCACCTTGACCCCACGGTTCTTCTCGACCATCTCGATGCAGTCATACATCACCGAGAGAGTCCGAAGCCCGAGGAAGTCTATCTTCATCAGGCCGATCTTCTCCATCATGTCCTTGTCGAAGCCCGCCACGGCGCTGCCGCCCTCGTTCGGCCGCTGAAGAGGGACATGATCGGTGAGTGGATCCTTCGATATGAGGATGCCCGCTGCGTGGACGGAGGAATGGCGGGCGAGCCCTTCGAGCGCCTTCGCCGTGCTAATCAGCTTATGGGTATTGTCATCTTTTTGATAGACATCCCGGAACTCGGGAGAGGATTCGAGCGCATCATCGAGAGTGATGTTCAGCGTCTCGGGAACCATCTTGGCAATCCGATCCACGTCGGCGAGCGGCATGTTTAATGCCCGTCCGCAATCGCGCACCGCTCCCCGAGCGCCCATGGTTCCGAATGTCACTATCTGAGCGACGCGATCATCGCCGTACTTCCGACGGACGTATTGGATGACCTCTTCTCGCCGGTTATCCGCGAAATCCAGGTCGAAGTCCGGCATTGTGATGCGCCCCGGCGTGAGGAACCGCTCGAACAGCAGGCCGAACTTCAGCGGGTCTATATTCGTGATGCCGAGGAGATAGGAGACCAGGCTTCCCGCGCCCGATCCGCGCCCCGGTCCGACCGGTATCCCCTGGCTTCTCGCGTAAGAAATCAGGTCCGAGACTATCAGAAAGAACCCGGCAAGCCCCTTCTCGCAGATTACCTTCAGCTCATAATCCACCTTCTGCTCGATCTCCGGTGTGCGGTTCGGATACCGATTCGGCAGGTTATCCCGGCAGAGGCTCTCCATGTACTGCTCGGCGGTCATCCCTCCCGGCGGCTCGAAGTGGGGGAGATGGAGGGTATCGAAATCCAACTCGAGATTGCACCGTTCGGCGATCTCCATCGTGTTCGCCAGCGCCTCGGGATAATCGGGGAAGACGGCCGCCATCTCCTCCTGGGTCTTGAAGTAGAACTCCTCCGACCCGAAGCTGATCTTCGGCTGGTCAATCGTCGTGCCGGTCTGGATGCAAAGGAGCACCTGATGCGCCTGCGCATCCTGGCGGCTCATGTAATGGATGTCGTTCGTGGCAACGAGCGGGATGCTCAGGTCTTTCGAAAGCTTGATCAGGTTCGGATTGACGAACTCCTGCTCGGGCAGCCGGTGATCCTGCAATTCGATGTAGAAGTTCTCAGGGCCGAAGACCTCCCTCAGGAAGCCGGCGGCCTCCAGGGCTTTCTCGGACTGGCCGGTTCGAATGAGTTCGGGAATCTCGCCGGCGAGGCATGCGCTCATTGCGATGAGGCCCTCGCTGTGCTCGGCAAGAATCTCGCGGTCAACCCTCGGCTTGTAGTAGAATCCCTCCAGGAAGCCCTTGCTCACGAGCTTCAGGAGATTGCGGTAACCGGTGATGTCCTTCGCCAGGAGGACGAGATGGTACTGGAAGCTGTCCAGCTTCGGCTGCTTGTTAGTTCGCGACCTCGGGGCGCAGTAGACCTCGCAGCCGATGATGGGCTTTATGCCATTGTCTTTGCAGTGAGAGTAGAAATCAATGGCCCCGTACATGACGCCGTGGTCGGTCAGGGCAAGCGACGGCATGCCGAGTTCGGCGGCGCGGCTGACCAGGTTCGTAATCCGGCAAGCGCCATCGAGGAGGCTGTATTCGGAATGCGTGTGCAGATGCACGAAGTCAGTGGTCATACAGCCTTTTCTCCATTGGATTGCTACTAGATTACCAGGTTCTCTGGCGAGCCGAGGGTTTCCTGCCGCAATGAATTGTACATGGCGGTGACCCGATTGTCCATGCAATCGCCGGGAAAGTTTTGTGAAAAAACGTAGCACCATGGGACGCATAGGACGGATAGGGCAGATAGGACGATCTTCTGGTCGCCCAGTCCCCCCATCGTCCCATCACCCCATCACCCCCCATTGTGTTATAATCATCCCATGAAATGCCTTGCCGTCGTATGCATGGTGTTTGCCCTGGCAACCGGCCTGATTGCCCAGGAGAGCCCGGTCATCGAGCGCCTTGACTCGGTCAACGCCTGGATCAATTGGGAGCGGCAGGTCATCAAG
>DASRZD010000331.1:0-4241 GCA_035686805.1 Armatimonadota bacterium | reverse complement strand
AGCTTCTTCACTGCATCGGCGATCTCGGCGCTGGCGGAAAGCAGCTCGTCCTTCTGCAGAGCGAGGCAGCGGGCCGCCTCCGGATGAACCTTGTACTCCTTCTGAAGCGAATCCGGCGAAAGCGCCCACGCCCTGACTTGCGCCAGGTCAATCGTGCTGTCCGGCAGACCGGACGGCAGCTCGGAAATCAGGTGAGCGATTCCCTTCGGGCCAAGATGAGGGACCGAATGGAGCATAAGGGCATACTGTGACCGAGTGATAGAGATCTCAGCATCCATCAGCAAGAGTATAGCGGCTCTATCTCCCTCTGTCTAATTACCGGCTATGGCAGATAGAGGAGATCAGTATCGGCACGTAGTATGCTAGAGCAAGGAAAAGCTCGGGAAGGAAGCGCACTGATGATGAAAAAGTTTGCGTTCTTAGCCGTAACGGTGTTGTTCATTGGGCTGGCGCTCGGCCGGCCAGCATACGCCGGGTGGGAGATACTCAGTCTGAATCCCCCTGGATCGAATGGATCAGTAGCCAGAGCTATCTCTAATGGAAACCAGGCTGGGCATGCCTATGTGGACAAAGGGATCCATGCAGTTATGTGGAAGAACGGCGTGGCCTCCGGTTGGATAGACCTCAACCCTGCAGGCGTGACTTTTTCAGAGGTCAGAGACATGTCAGGAACCAAGCAAGTCGGCTCTTCCAAGATAGGCGATGTTGACCATGCCGGCATGTGGAGCGGTACGTCTTCCAGTTGGGTCGACTTGAACCCAACCGGCGCCAGTGAGTCAATGGCTGAGGCGGTCGATGGTGATCAGCAGGCAGGATATGCGAAATTCGGTGATAATGATCATGCGGGTGTCTGGAAGGGCACCGCTTCGAGCTGGGTGGACCTGAATCCTGAGGGAGCGGTTCATTCTGAGGCTCACGGTATCTCCGGCGGCAAACAGGTGGGTTCCGCGAAGATAGGAGGCATCCTGCATGCAGTCATGTGGAGCGGGTCGCCTTCCGGTTGGGTCGATCTGCATCCCAAAGAAACCGCTGAGTCGTGGGCTTGGGGCATCTCCGGCAATAAACAGGTGGGCCAGGCTTATGTGAACAAGCAGAGTCACGCCTGCATGTGGAGCGGAACTGCGTCCAGTTGGGTGGATCTCCATCCAAAGGACGCCGATAGTTCGACGGCGATCAGCATTTCAGGGGACAGACAGATAGGCGGTGCCGAATTTGGTGAGCACTGGCATGCCGGGATGTGGAGTGGAACGGCTGCCAGTTGGTTTGATTTGCATGCGCTCCTGCCTGAAGGGTACACGGATTCCCATGCATACAAGGCAAGCATATCATCGAATGGCGAGATCTGGATTGTGGGGCAAGTCGAAACCGGCCCATGGACTGACCAGGCCGTTCTCTGGCACTACACTCCGGATAAGCCGTCTGCTTCGCCTTCCGGAGAGGGGAAGTAAGTAAAGCGTCCCTAGTGGATGGCTAGTCCCCTCCCAGGAGCTTCTTAGCCTTGTTGAGGGCTTCGGACTCCTTGGCTGACTTGCCCTTGATCTCATTCAGGTCCTGGAGATCAATGTAGATCTTGGTGACTCCCTCGAGCTCGACGTTGCCGATACTCAGGATCAGCCAGCCCTCGTCGGATACATTGCCCTGGTAGGTTGATGTGTGAGACATTTTTGACTTCGGGAAAAGCATGACAACCTCCGGAATGGTTAATGGTTGGATGGTTAATGGTTAAAGACCCTTTCTACCTGAGACTGCCTCGGCCTCAAGGGATTTCCTTATCTGCTCGCGGGCTTCGTCAATGATCTCCTGAACGTCCTCGGTGCGGTAGGTCCGCTGCTCGAAGGTCCGGGTCTGGAGGCTCTTGAGGAAGCCCTCGAACTCCTCGAAATACGCGCCGTAGATGTGGAATGAATCGGCGATATGGGTATACTGCCCCACCCTGATCTCTCGGCCAAGCCGTTTGGAGAGCCGCTCGGCGATGGCCCGCTGGAGGTCGGTGAAGGCGTACATATTCATGAACGCCGCCTTGAACGCGTCGTTCGAGCGCATGTGGATGTTCATCACCAATTCGTCGCCGAAGACCCTGAACCACATTCGCTGCAGGCAGGCCGGGTCAATGATCCCCGCGTCCTCCCAGGGCTTCCAGGTGATCGCCTGCGCGCGCCTCGTATGAGGAGCGTCCACCAATGCGTTTACCGCATAGTCCAACTGGTTGATCGGCTCGGGAATGCCGGGCACGGTGTACCTCGCCAGTCGCTCGTGATAAGTGTACTCCCACTTGCCCTCTGCCGGATCAACCCAATGGTCATGGATACCGTCAACAACCTCCTGCCGATAAGCCTCAAGCTCGGCGATGCCGCCGGGGAACGCCCGGTGAATCCGCGGCTCGGACAGGGGGTCGGTGACGGCGATTACGGCGATAGCGTCCCGGCTTGACGGATCGCACGGCTTATCATACTGCGTGGGGATATTCGCTCCATGCTCCCAGGTCTGGAGCACAGCCTGCTCCCAGCCCTCGGGGAGGGTCTTCGCGGTTATGTGGACGATCGGCAGGCTTAACGACATCAGGGACTCCTAATCGGCTTCTTGGCGATTAGTTCGACCGCGGGAAGGGAGAATCCTGCTATCCTGATGGCGGAGCGGCCTTCGTCTGGATGATTGATTTCACGGTTAGCCAGCCAAGGAAAATCACGGCCAGCAAGAGGACTACCCACAATGTCCACGGGTTCTTCTCCAGCCACGGCCTGGTGGCAATAGGCATGACGAAGTCGGGGTTCTTTGCGCTTGGGCCGAGTTTGAGGGAGACCGCCGATTCTGAGGAGAGGTACTTGAAAGTCTGCTCGATGTCATAGGTCGGGGCGGTAGCCTCCGGATTTCCGTAGTAAAGCCGATAGCTGCTGCCGGCCTGATGGGGGAAGAAGAGGCGGTGCCTGATGCCATAGACCGTCACCTTCGAGATCCGAATCGGCTGATCGTCGTAGTTCCGGATTCGCGCCCGAATATACCGGTAGCCGTCGCTGATATACTCGATGCTCGATTCCGCGCCTTTGAACTTCGGGGTGTCATACTTGAGTATCTGGCCCGATCCGAGGTCATTCCAGGTCTTTTGATCGTCGCTCCCGGCGATTTCCACCCAGCGATTGTAGTTCGTGTCCCGCGAGGCTATGACCATCCTGTGCCCATGAAGGCCGTGGCACCCGAAATCGAGCACTATGTCCGTACTCTTCTCCTCAGCGTTTTGGGTGACAGCGCCCTGCCCCTGGAACAGGGTCATCTCCTTGGCCGGCTCGACCTTCTCGAAGGCGATTAGAGGCGTGTCTATCACGATCGGCTTCTCGTCAAAGTTCCAGATCTTCACGCGAATATAGCGGTAGTTGTTCTCGGGATACCTCACGCTCAAACTCTGCGCATGGTAGTCCCTGGAGAAGTCGAAGATATACCCGTCGTTCCTCAAGATCGCCCAATGCACGCCGTCATTGCCGCCCTCTATCTCCACCTTGCGCGTGAAGTTAGTGCTCGGCGTCCGGATGTATATGTAGTTGTTCAGCAGGCCGGGCTTCCCGAGGTCAACCACGAATGAGCTGTACTTCCCCGGCACGATGGACTTATTGATCACCTTTATAGGGTACGCCGGCTGTGAGCCGGTGCTGCCTGCATCCACCAGCAACTTGTACGGCACCTCTCGGCCGCCCTGAATGATTCGGAGGTCGGCGAGGTCATCCTTCGACCGGCAATAGACATCTCGATTGAGGATGATCTGGGCATATTTGCCGCCTCTGCCGGGAGCGATCTCGGAGTAATACTGCCACTTCCTTGGCTGGAAGTCCGCTCGAGCCAGACCGCCCGCGCAGAGGCACCCAATCAATGCAGCGACGATCCTATGTCTCGCCTTCACGATTCTCCTCCCCTCTCATGAACTGGCGGATCTGGTCTCGGTGAGTCTGATAGATGTACGAGGCCACGAGCAGTACCACCCCAAGCCCGACAAAGGCAATCACGCGGTAGACTTTCTCCAATATCCACACATCATACAGGAATGTCTTCGCAATCACTAGCCCGAAAAGCACTATAGCCATGATCCTGGCCGGGCGATATCTCAGGCCTATGCCCACTGCAAGCATTATGACGCCGTACACCACCCATACCGCCGACAATGCCACAGCGCTGGCACTGATCTCTCGAAACCCATTTTCCACCGTTCGTGATACCATCTCCGTTACTTCGAAACTCAGCACCCAGATCATCAG
>DASRZD010000330.1:0-7864 GCA_035686805.1 Armatimonadota bacterium | reverse complement strand
CGCTTCTTCATACCGGCCCATATCGGAGAGGACGTTTCCCAACTCGTCATGAGAATCGGCATCGTCGGGTCTGATGCTGACTGCCTTGCGATACTCGGCCTCAGCTTCTTCGTATCTGCCCAGGCCTGCCAGGTGCCAACCGACGTCATAGTGCATGTCAGCATCGTCTGGAGCCAGACGGGCGGCTTCGATGTACTCGGCGGCTGCTTCGCCAGGTTTTCCGGCTCTTGCATAGAGAAGCCCCATATTGTAATGAGCATACGCGTAGCTTGGGTCTATACTGATCGCACGCTTGTAAGCTGCTTCTGCCTCTTCAGGTTCACCATGGCGGTTGAGTGCAATGCCCAGGCTATTCCAAACAGATGCTTCATCGTTTATGCCAAGGGCAATGCATTGCCTGAAAGCAGAGATGGCTTCTTCATTCTTGCCGAGTTCCACGAGGATATATCCCATATCGCAATATGTGTCAGCGTCTTTCGGGTCAAGCTTCAGTGCCGTTTGGTACTCAGCCAGCGCTTCTTCAGCTCTATCATTGCCAAGGCGGGAAAGCACCAATCCGAGGTTTGTACGGAAATCCGCGTCATCCGGTTCGAGGCGAACCGACTCACGAGCTTCTGCTTCCGCCTCCTCAAAGCACTTGAGATGGAAAAGAGCCCCAGCCAAAGTGTTGTGAAGACCTGAATTGTCGGGCGCGATGCGAAGACCTTCCCGGGCGGCTGCCGCTGACTCCTCATATCTTCCGAGATCATCGAGAGTTCGACCCAGACCCCACCAATGATCCGAGTATTCGGGATCAAGCCGAACCGCCTCTCGGAATTCTGCTTCTGCCTCGCTAGGGTGATCATCCATTAGGAGTAGCCCGATGTTATAGTGCGGAGCTGCATATTCGGGGTTGACTTGTATGGCGTTGCGATATGCATCGAGCGCCTCCTGCAGACATCCGGCTTCCTCCAGGGCGATCCCCAGAGTATTCATCGCCCCTGCATCATCAGGGTCTGCCGCAAGGGTCGCTCTAAGCTCGGCGATCTCTTTCTCAAGTTGGCTAGTATCGTCCATCTGCTTCTCCGACTATCGCTAGTCCCGGGATGCTTCCTTATCCGATATAGCCTTGATCTCCGTCCCTGCGTAGTAGTGCTTCAAAATCTCCTCGCAGGTCTTCCCTGCCTTCGCCATGCCGTTCGCCCCGAAAGCGCAGAGGCCGACTCCGTGCCCGAAGCCCTTGCCATTGATGACGTACTCGGCCTCGTCACTGACGGTCAGCGTCATCAGTGTGCTCTTGATCACACTCTCGCCGAAAAGCTCCCTGAACTTCCCGCCGGTCAGCTTGTACTCGCCATCCTCGCCCTTGATGACGACCATCTTCACCCGCCCCGAGCAGTCGAACTCCGAGAACTCCATTGATTGGAACTTGCCCACGTTCTTTGAGAACGCCTTGTCAAGCTCCTCCGGCTTGAATGTCTTGCTCCAGCTATGGAACGGGCAATCCTTGCAGTAGTCTTCGCATTGATCCGTTGGAAGTTCGATGTTCGACGTTCGATGTTCGACGTTCGCCCGGTCTCCCACGGATCGCAAGTACGGCAGTGCCGGTCCATATCCGGCGTCCTCGTTGTTCTGCGTCACGCCGCCGCAGTCGCTAGAATATAACGCATAAATCGGCTGGCCCTTATACTCCAGAATCTGCCCTCCGGTACCATCCACAATCCTGTCCACCCACTCCGCATCCCTCGATGCGCCCGCGAATCCCTGGCAGTGGGTGCTGTCGCACATATTGAAGCCGCTCGACTTATGGCGGTCGAGGCTCTTGATCGCATACGTCCGAATGGCAATCGCGAGCGCCTTCTGTGCCTCCGGCTGGAAGGACGCCGGCACCTCGATGGGAAGAACGCCCCGCACGTAGTCCTCGAGCGGCAGCTCGTTGATGATGCTGAGTGACTTCCCGCCGCTGATCTCCAATGTCCCCCGATACTTGGCGCATCTGACCTTGGGAGAAACTATTTCGAAGATGGCGTCGTCTTTCAAGGGGATGAGTCGTATGGGCCCTATGAGTCCTATGGGTCCCGTATCTGCGCTGATCATGCCATCAACCAGGGACAGGGTCACGGATTGTAGTTCTGTGTCGCCGATCTTGAACGCCTGATCGCACTTGATTGTGACCTCGGTCGGCTTCCCAATGCCGGTCAGTCCCACGCGAATGGCGGGCTCATCGGCGAATAGAAGTGAGGGGAGCAGGAGAAGGGAAACGAAAAATATTATTCGGCTGATACGCGATCGAACCAAAACGTCAGCCTAAATACAAATGGTCGGGGTGGCCGGACTTGAACCGGCGACCTCTCGGTCCCGAACCGAGCACTCTACCAAACTGAGCTACACCCCGACAGACGGAAAATTCGAAATTCGAAGCACGAAGCACGAAGCACGAAACAAACGGAACGCTTCGAAATTCGAAATCCGAAACGAATTGTAGCAGAAATTCCTGGATTATGCAATAGCTTCCCGCCCCGGCTGCGTATTATTCAGTAGGAGGTATTTGCCTCATTGGCATCTAATCATAAGCATGTCAGTTCGTGGAGAACCGCTTAGTTGAGATTCATGCCGGCGATAGCCGCTTTCCTTATATTATTATCCGCCCCGATCCTCGCAGAGGTTTCGGTTACCATTCTGCCCAGCGGCCTGAAGGTGATCGTCCGTGAGGGCCATGAGACGAATCTGGTGGCGGTGGATATATGGGTGAAGGCCGGGAGTATCAACGAGACTGCCGCCAATAACGGCATCTCCCACCTCACCGAGCACATGATCTTCAAGGCCACCCGCAAGTACGGCCCGGGCGAGCTCGATCGCCAGATCGAGGGTCTCGGCGCGGAGTTGAACGGCGGCACATCGAAGGACTGGGTTCACTTCTACACGACGGTCGCCAGCGAGTACCTCCCCTCCGCCCTCGATGTCCTTTCCGACGCCCTCACGAACCCCCAATTCCGGGCGGAGGACCTCGAAAAGGAGCGGCAGGTCATTCTGGACGAGATTGCACGCTCGGACAGCGATCCGATTCATCTTGCCTTCCGATCATTCTGCGACACGGCTTTCGCAAGCCATCCATATCACCTGCCCGCGATGGGATTGAGGGAGTCCCTCATGAAGCTCACTCGCGAGGATCTCGTGGCCTACTATAGCGAACACTATTCGCCGAAGAACATGTGTATCGTCATTGCGGGCGATGTCTCGAAAACGGATGCGGTCTCTCAAGTCGAGCGCGCCTTTTCCGGCTACCAGGGCGCGGCTAAGGATTCGCCGGTCATACCCTCCGAGCCGCCGATCACGTCGCCCCGGGTGAAGAAGCTCCCATCGCCGACGAAGCAGGCCTACGTCATGCCGGGCTATCTCGGCCCGCCGGCCTCGCAGGCAAAGGAGGCATGCGCCGTTGATGTGATCATGATGCTGCTTGGCGATACGTATCGCGGGCGGCTGCCGGCAGCATTGACCGCCAGAGGAGTCCATTTCGACTCCGTGAGCACCGATTTCATCACCCAGAGAGACCAGTCACCCATAACCGCGATAGTCTCGGTCGAGCCGGATGATGTCGAGGAGACCAGATTGGTCTTGCGGGATGCATTCCGGCAGCTTGGGCAAGGCCCAATTCCCGATGGCGAGCTGGAGCATGCAAAGCGTTTGGTCGAGGGGGCCGATCTCTTCGACCAGGAGACATTTACGGGCCAGGCAAGGGCGCTCGGCCTATATGAGTCCATCGGCTCGTATGAGATGGCCCTGAACTACGGGTCGACGGTGCGGAGTCTGACCGAGGCGGACATCATCTCGACCGCGAGGAAATACTTCGGCCCGGATAACTACTGCCTGATCATCATGGAGCCGCCGAAATGAGGGCACGCAACCCTATCATATTGTTGGCCCTGCTCCTTGCCATGCCTCTTCAAGCCGCCTATGAGACCGGTGGGGTGACAAAGAGCATCCTGAGCAATGGAGTCACAATTCTCGTCCGATCCCAGCCCGAGGCGAAGGTGGCAGCCATCGAAATTTTAATCCGATTAGGGGCGGCCGATGAGGATTCAGCCAACACCGGGATCGGTCAATTGCTCGCAGGCTCCATCCTCGCAGGGACGGAGACTCGCTCGGCGACCAAACTGGCCAGGCTCATCTCGGAGGTCGGCGGCAACTTCCACGCCCAGTGGCAGTGGAACTACCTGGAGGTCTATGCCGTCACAGTCCCCGCAATGTGCGAGGAGACAATCGCCCTGCTCTCCGACTCGATCCAGAACTCGAAGCTCGACGGGGAGGCGGTCGAGTACTCCAGGTCGGCAGTCTTGAAGGAGATCAGCCGGATGGAAGCCGATCCGTTCAACACGGCCTACACCGCCCTGCGCAAGCTGGTTCAGCGAAACAGCGACTACGATCGGGCTTTTCTTGGCGATCCCGACAAGCTCAGGACCATCAGCCGCCAGCAGATAAAGGCCTTTTATGAAAAGAATGTCACGGCCGACAGGATGGTCATCTCCATCGTCGGCGATGTGGACGCTATGAAGGTCATTCGGAAGGCGGAGATCTGTTTTTCCAACATACCTCGCGGACGAACCGCCTCGGGCGCCGAAATATCCCCGACAGGCACGGGCGAACTGACGATTGAAAAGCCGGGCCCCGCGACCTATGTTCTCCTTGGCTATCCCGCGCCCGGTCTGGATAGTCCCGATTATCAGGCGATGTGCATTGCGAACGTACTTCTCGGCGGGAATAAGAGCTCTCTCCTGTTTCGGACGCTTCGCGAAGAACGGGGGCTGGGGTATCAGGTCGGGAGTCTCTATCCGCCGCTGGAGAACGGAAGTCACGTTGCCCTCTATCTGGGGATGGACTCGGCTAGAGCAACTCCCGAGGCTCTCATTACGGTCAAGGATGCCATGGTGAAGCAGGTCGCGGCAATCAAGTCGGGTTCGTTTACGGATGACGATCTGGAGCGGGCGAAGAGATATCTCATCGGCAATCATGCCCTGAAGCACGAGAGGGCTCGCGACCGGGCGTTCAACCTCGGTTGGCACGAGGCGGTCGGGCTCGGGTATCAATACGATTTCCAGTATGCGAGTAAGATCAAGGCGGTCACTCGGGAGGATGTCATCCGGGTCTGCGAGCAGCTGCCGGATCAGCCGACAGTCGTCATGCTGTCCGGCATACGCCGGACGGAGTAATGGAGTAGGGGAGTCTTGGAGTACTGGATATTCGTTACTCCACCACTCCATCACTCCATTACTCCAATCTGGGGCTTGGCCTAGTATTGATTTCCGGTTTGCCGTATGCTATAATCGTTCGCGTGCTAAGGCTGAGCTGTAACCTCATTGCCAGGAAGGTAAACACAATGTTCAACCTGCGGGTGGGCGTATTTGTCCCCCTCGTTTGTTTGTTTATTTCAGTTCCAGGTTATGCCGCCCCAAAGCAGAAGATCGATCCCAAACTCGCCGGTATCTATGAGACGCTGGCGGCCGAGGTGCAGCCCGCGAACCTGGAGAAGACCATCGTTTCTCTGTCTTCTCAGGAGTCGCGGATTGCCGGCTATCCCGGCTGTGACGCCGCCGGGGACTACATTCGTGATGAGTTCAAGAAGATAGGCCTGGAGCAGATCAAGACCGAGCCCTTCTACGTGACGGTCCCCGTTGACGAAGGTGCTTCCCTGGAAGTCGGCGGCAAGACCTTTCGGCTATACCCGATGTGGCCGAACCTCGTCAGGACCTCTCAGCTTCCCAAAGGCGGAATCGAAGGTCCGCTCATCTACGGCGGCTCGGGCAACCTGACGGAGTTCGACGGGTATGACGTCCAGGGCAGCATCGTCCTGATGGAGTTCAACACCGGCTCACAATGGCTGAATGCCCCTCGGCTCGGAGCGAAGGCGGTCCTCTTCATCGAGCCAGAGATGACCATGCGAGGCGAGGCCGAGGCGAAGTTCATCTCCATCCCTATCTCCATCCCAAGGTTCTGGATCTCAAAGGCCGATGCCGCTTCCCTTCAGGCGCTCTGCGCGGTCCATGCAGCGCCGTCGGTTCGCGTGAAGTGCCGCATGACCTGGCAGCGCAAGCTGGCTCGGAACATCACCGGCATCATACCGGGTTCAGACCCCAAGCTCAGGGATCAGATAATCGTCATTGAATCCTACTACGACTCCACTTCGGTCGTTCCTTCCATCGCTCCCGGTGCGGAGAGCGCCTGTGGAATCGCCGGCATGCTGGAGCTGGCGCGCATCTACAAGAAGCATCCGCCGGGTAGGACGGTCTGGTTCATCGCGACCAGCGGCCATTACCAGAGTCTGGCGGGAATAAGGGAGTACTTGGAGAAACATCTGCCGGAACTTCAGCACCCGGGCGTAGGCAAGCGAATGAAAGCCTGGTTCTCCAGAGTCATCCCCGGCGGCTCGCACTACTACGTGAAGAAGCCGCCCCAGATTTACCTCTTCTGCGGATTGGACCTCAGCAGCCAGACCAAGGGCGTAGGCGTTTTCTATAAAGGCTATTTCTATGACATCCGGGAGGATATTCAAAACAAGTTTTCCGATATCGCCCGAGTCTGCCGCGAGAACTCCGAGAAGGTGGGCGCAGTCCTGGGATTCGACCCGGGGAAGACATTCGCGGACGGCGTGAATCCCATCGCCGGCAAGAACTGGCGTAACTTCATTCCAGGCAAGATCGCCCTGGATGCGGAGGCAGTCACCCTCGCGGGCGCGAGAGGGATCTCGTTCGTCAGCACGGATGACTCCCGGGCGCTCGTGGATACGCCGTTCGACACTCCGGAGAAGGTCAATGTGGCGAACCTTGCCTTCCAGACCCGGCTTCTCGCTTGCCTGCTTCAGCACATCACGAACGACACGAACAGCCCCGAGTCTGTCAATGTTTCCAAGTTCCCGATCACCGAGGCCTCGAACTTCTCGCGGATGACTCTCCAGGGAGGGTTCGCGAGGCTCACGGGTCAGGTGCTCATCCTCAATCTCAAGAAGGGCTTCATCCCGAATGACCCCGTCCCGAATAGCCTGGTCGTCTGGCGGGGGTACAACATCAATGCGGTCAATATCTTCAATAAGTCCCTGATGGGCGTCCGAGGCAGCATCATCCAGATGGTGGGCAAGGACGGGAAGTTCTGCTTCCCGGGGCTCGCTCCACTCACCGCTCATGGGGGTGCAGGCCGCAAGACCGTCATGGCGGCGTACCGGCTTGATCCCGATACCGGGGAGATAGTCTACTCGCCCGACATGGGAATCTTCGGCGCGGACTTCTACCCGACCGACATCTTGATGAGTTCGGGCATAAAGGACATCCCACTCGTAGTCTTTAGGTGCCGTGCGACCTCGATCTTCGACCTCATTGATCCACAAGCGCTCCATACCTTGCCTTTCATTGAGATCTACGAGGGCGACACAAACGCCCGGCCGCGAATGTTCGGGTATTCGCTGGCTATCCCGGAGTGGCAGGTTTCCCATGTGGAAGACTGCGCGGTCATCTTCACGATGCCGAATACTCGCTTGAAGATCACCATGGCTGCCGGCCCGGCTGCGACCCGCCTCGTCCTCATCAACGCATCGAAGGAGCATCCCGAGGGAATTGGCTATCTGGTAGGCAATGGCACTTCTATCACCAATACTTCCCTTAAAGTCGCGAAAGACATGTGGACCCTCGACGACTTCAGGATCAATCGGCTTGCCAAGTACCGAATCATCAACGAGGGCATTGATAAGCTGCACAGAGTGGCCAAGGGCCAGATTGACCTGGCCGAAAAGGCAATGGCAGAGAAGCGCTATTCAGCCCTGGACTCCTATGCCCGTGCTGCCTGGGGCTATGAATGTCGCGCCTATCCGGATGTCCAGAAGACCGCGAAAGATGTCGTG
>DASRZD010000329.1:0-5038 GCA_035686805.1 Armatimonadota bacterium | reverse complement strand
CCCGCCACTTGTCAGCGTTCGGGTGAATTGGAAACATGTTGGCCGCGAGGGAGATGCAGATCTGGTCCCAGCCGACTTCCTCGGCCTTGGTATCGCCCCAACGATTGCCGGGCGGCTTTTTCCCCAGGAAGCGGTCCGCCTCGTGAGCCACGACCTTCTCGACCGACTCTTTCAGCCTGGGATCGAGGTCATCCCAAAGCAGCCAGGCCGCAAAGCCCATGTTCCCCGCCCACATGGTTGACTGCCATGAATTCCCCCACTGCTTGCCGTCAATGCACTTCTGCTTGCCGGTAAGGTGGGTCTCGGCGGCGTATCGGATACCCTTCATGGCGTGATCGGCATAGAGGCGTCGAGTACCGTCATCCAGGGCATTGGTCTGCTTCAGCAGCGTGGCGAAGGCGAGCGACTCATTCCCCACCGCCCGAATGCCCTCATTCCCGCCGCTGACGCCGTTGCCCCAGTAACCGGAGTTTGGGAAGGGGCCGTCATGCCACTTGGTCTCGGCGTAGCGGGAGTGGTTTGCCAGCATTTGAACATAGAGCCGGCAAAGCTCGTCCTCGGTGATAGGACGGATGGAATACAGGCCGGCGTAGGAAGGGATGGAGATGGCAAGGAGCAATGCTATGAAATACTTCATGATGAGGCTATGTTAGGCGCGGGTAGTTTGGAGTCCTGCCATGAAAAAGCCCCCGGACAATTGCCCGAGGGCTCGACGTCCTCTTATTGTCTCCTGCGCAATGCAAGCAAGCCGATCAATCCACTCCCGAGCACGAGCAGGCTGGCCGGCTCGGGAACGGCTTCCTGAATGAGCTGCATGTCATATCCCTGGCTGAGCATCGCCGCCTCGTTGTTTGACGATAGCTTCAGGGCCGGAAGGTATATCGTGTAGAAAGGTGTATACGGTGTATCCGGGACGGGGAGCACCCATTCCGTACCGTTCGCCGGGGCCCCCATGCCCCGATTGTCCACCATCTTCCACTTGTACTGATATTCCAAGGGCGGAAGCATCGCGGTGGAAGACGTCTTGAACTGCAGACGGATGGGCTCCATGGCGCAGCTCGTCAATCCCGCGACACGGAAATCCCATATCTTCTTGCCGCCGGGATAGGTGTCAGGCAGTGCAGGCGACATGTAGTTCACCGGATACAAGCCTCCTTCGATCACCGCAGCGATCAACAGAGTGTCTGTTGGCAGATCAGGAAGGATGATCCGGCCTGTCTCGTAGTCATCCAGTCCGTCCGAGGCATTCCACCTTACCCCATAGTTGACCGTAGTTCCCAGCGCCTGAGTATTGTCGGCGGTAGTCGCAAGGGTCCAGTTGGTAGTGCTGGCGAACAGGCCAGCTGACGTGACGACAAGCAATAAGATCGAAAACGCAAGAACCTTCTTCATATTTCTCCTCCCGAATAGGCGGTCTAGATGCCGCTTAACTCCTGCTGTTAGTATACACCAATCTTGCGGATTGTCAAGTACCTGACAAAAAAACCGGTAATTCGCGAAACAGTGGGGTCAATCGGCGGCATGCTTTTCCAGCGTCAGCACCGCATGGCCATCGGCGAACTGATAGTCCACCTTGTCCATCACAAGCCGCATGAAGTAAATGCCCATGCCCCCCTCGCTGGGAGGGTCAAAGCAGGGAACAGGGACTTGATCGGGATCGAAGACCTCACTCGGGTATCTCATCTCCACACGCAATTTGTCATTCTCAGCGTGGCATCGCACCTGAATGAAACCATCGGATGTTCCGTGTCTTACCGCATTAGAGATCGCTTCTCCGATAGCCAGCTTGATATCATCCATCACCGGCTCGCTGAATCCGACGCAGGCGGCGAAATCACAGACTCTCTCTCGAACGTCCCGCGGGGCGTTAATGGCAACGGGCACTCTGAAGGAGCTCGCTCGACCGGTATGAGGGTAGGTTATGACGGGCGCCTCCATCTGGACGGCGCATCCGCTGATCTGAAACAGCCGCTGAAAGCCCGTGATTTCGAGGGCATGACGCAACTGAGGCGTGAGGGAGACGAGGTTCAGATAACCGCCGCTCGACTGGGCCTCGTGCGCTGCCTTCGCGAGTATCCGGATCCCGCTGCTGTCAACGAAGTCCAGCCCATCCAGCGCCAGGCCCAGGGACGGTCCGTGACGCCCCAAAGTGTCCTCTATCAGCCGCTCCAGCTTCGAGCAGTTCCTGTAGTCCAGCTCACCAGCCGCCTTCAGGACGGGAGGTTTGGTGTTGTTCACCGTAACACGCAATCTTCTCATCGCTTGATACCACCATTCGATGACTTTACTACCAGCAGCGCAATATCGTCATGCAGCCTGCCGTGCGAGTATTCCTGGACGTAAGACAGTATCCGGTCGGCGATCTGGGAGGCGCTGTTGTCACCGACTTGCGCTACCATCTTGCTCAGACCATCATGGCCAAGGAATTCCTTCTCATGCCTCACGTCCGTGATGCCGTCAGTGTAGAGCACGAAAGCGTCGCCATCGGCCAACTCCACCTCGAATTGCTCGTAGGCACTGCCGGGAATCACTCCGATTGCCGGACCGCTGCTGAGAAGGCTGACGCACTCCCTGGACTCGGATCTGTACAGGATCGGCTGCTCATGGCCGCCGTTCGCGTAGACAATCTTCTTCGCCGAGGTGTCAAGTACGCCGTAGAAGAGAGTGATGAATATGTCCCCTCTCACATATCTGGTGACGGCGTCGTTCAGACGGGCCAGCAGCGATGCGGGCTGATGATCCTCATGCGCAAATCCCCTGAGCATATACTTGGCCATCGCCGTATGGACCGCCGCGCTCACGCCCTTGCCGCTCACATCGCCCATTACCACTCCCAGCAGGCCCTCCCCCAACTCGATCAGATCATAGAAGTCTCCCCCTATCTGGGCGTCGTGCTGGGCCGAGATATAGGCATCGGCGATCTCAAATCCCTCCACCAAAGGCTTACTGCTGGGCAGGAACGACTTCTGCAGAGTCTCCGCTATCGTGCGCTGGTCCTCGTAGATCTTCTCGAGGACGTGCTGCTGCTCCTTGATCGCCGCAATGTCCTGGAACACCGAAACTGCCTGGCTGATATCGCCGTCCTTGTCCCTGATCGGCGCGGTGTTGCAGAGCACCGTTACCTCTTTGCCGTTAGCCCATCGGATGAGGAGTTCCTCCCCAATACACGTCTCCCCATGCAATAGAGACCTGCTGGTCGGAAGCAATTCGCCTGGAATGGGATCGCCATTCGGCCGGCGGACGTTGAACTCAGTGCTGCGGACTTCCGGCAGCGCTTCAAGCCCGTTCAGTGCCAAAGCAGCCTTGTTGGCCATTACTATCCGCCCATCCGGAGGGTCTACGATGATTACTCCTTCCGGCAGGTTATCTATTATTGTCTGCAGGCGCTCCCTGCCCAGACGCTCATTCTCCTCCGTCACAGCGATCATCTCGTAGGCCTGCGCCCGTTGGATGGCAACCACCGCCCGCTCGGCGAATGCATACAGCAGACCCGTCTCCCTGTCCGAGAGCTCTCTCGCCATCGAAGTCCCCAGAAGAGCAACACCATAGATCTGTTTCCCAACTGCAAGCGGAATCCCAATCAGCCTGCGAATGCCTGGTGTAACCATGTCCGCGTCCAACCATGACTCAGTGCCAACGTCCTTTGTAGTCATGATCTTCCGGGCTTTGGCAACCTTCCCTGCAAATCCCTCGCCTATTGCCAACTCGTAAGGGGGATCACTTATCTCGATACCACTCCCTATGGCTGCTCGAAGCACGTGCTTCCCCTCGTTGTATAACATGATCAGCCCGAAATCCAGATCCAGGGGGGCGATGATCGCTTCCAGCAAACGAGCCATCACTTCATTTCGGTCCAGACTGGATAATGCAGCCGCCGTGATAGATTGCCGGACCATGAGGTCTCTAGTGAGAGCCTCCAACTTCAGATTGTGCTCGCGAAGCTGATCGGTCTGAGTGGCTAGCTCCTCATTTCGAGTGTCGAGCTGCTCGTTCGCCACGCTCCGTTCGTCTACCGCAGTCTTCAGATCGCGCTCCCTGGATTCAAGGGTTTTAGCCATTTGGATGATGGAGGTAGCTATATGACTCAATTCGTCCCTGCACGACCGGTCGGCTCCGCCCGGATAACTTCTCTCCAGGGCGAGTGCTTCCCTGTAATCGCCTTCAGCGATGGCGACTGCGGCCTTCGCAATACTTCTTGCGGGGCGAGTAACCGACCTTCCGGTTGCCAATATGAATACTACGGCGAGGGACAAGGCGACCAGAAAAGCAGTCAGTGATATGTTGCGCAGCCTGCTATTGGCGCGGCTCACTTGGTGGGTTGCTTCCTGGATTCGGCGGAGGCCGTTTCCCGCCAGCTTAGAGGCGGCGCTCGAGATCTCCTGGCTCGTAGGGCGGACGTTTTTCTGGAGGTAGGTGGACGCAGGATCCTTTCCCTGGGTCTTTAGCAGACTCAGGGTCGCGAACTCGTCCTGGCGAAGCTGAACGAGAAGCGATTCGATTCGGTTTAGTTCAGCGCGTTCCGACGGGATGCTTAGCCTTTGCCTAAGCGCTCGCAGAGCTTCCTGCTCATCCAGGATTCCACGTCGGTAGTTATTCAGATAGGCGGAATTGCTCGTAAGGACATATCCGCGCAAGCCTGTTCTCTGCCTGTCCACCGCCAAAGTAAGGGAGTTGGCAGCCGAAACCTGAGGCGCGAGGTCTTCGTTGATGGCCTTGCCGCTGTTTGTGGCCCGCACAAAGAGAATCACCGCCGACACGGTGACAACGCCCATCAATCCAACTACCGAACCGAATCCCAATGCCAGTCTGTGTCTGATAGACAGGTTGCGCAACCCGGACTCCTAAGCATGAATCGGGGTGTCTCGCAGAGGCTCGGCTTAACGGTGTTTGGGACTGCCGGTTTGTGCCTCAGGACTAATGGTAGATCAGATTCGCCAGACTGTCAAGCTGAACAATAGCAAAGTGTGGATGTTCTGAGATTCTGTCACCCCCTAAGTGTTCTGAGAAAATGTCACCCCTGGGGTTGGTGGATGGCAGG
>DASRZD010000328.1:0-3780 GCA_035686805.1 Armatimonadota bacterium | reverse complement strand
ATGGCGAACAGGATGCCTGCGACCGCCCAGATGGTGACTGCGTTCTCATACTCATTGAATCTAGTTATGAGGCCGACAACCAATGGTATGGAAACAAGTATCCCGCGCGTACGATAGGCAAAACGGGGGATGGATTGAGACATACTTCACTCCGTAATAGCATTGATAGATAATTCTTCGCTTGCGTGGATGTACCCTCCCTCATTCGCCGGGAGGATTCGCCGGGGGACAAGCCGCATTGATAGTTAACCGAACGAAGGAGGTTCATCTATGCCCAACTCGATATACGCCATGCTTGCATGTTTTGTTTTGGCGGCGGGAGTGTGCTCCGGCGCTGCCTTGAATGCGAAGGACTTCGGGGCCACGGGCCTTGGTAAGAAGGACGACTCGGGAGCGATAGGGAAGGCGCTGGACGCGTGTGCCTCCAAGGGCGGCGGCATCGTCAAGCTCCCGGCGGGCAAGTACCGGCTGGACAAGCCGATCACTGTGCCCGAGGGGGTAATGCTCTCAGGCGAATGGGAAGCGCCTCATCATGCCCAGCTTACCAAGGGCACGGTAATCCTCGCCTATGCCGGCAAAGGCAAGGAGAACGATCCTCCGCTCGTGAGCCTGTCCCCAAGCAGTGGGGTGAAGGGCATGACTTTCTTCTATCCCGAGCAGCGAATCCCCGGGACTCAGCCCTATCCCTGGACGATCCAGGGCAGCGGGATGCACGGCAGCGTCATTGACGTCACCCTGGTCAACGCCTACAAGGCCATAGACTTCGGTACCAATGCGAATGAGCTGCACTACATCCGCAACGTCTTCGGCTGCCCATTGAAGATCGGTGTGTTCGTTGACCGCTGCACGGACATCGGCCGGATCGAGAACGTCCACTTCAACCCCCATTACTGGGGCAGGGCGGAGGCCGAGGGCGTCCCTCAATGGGGCGACCTGATCGCCTACATCTGGAACAACTGCACTGCTTTCGAGTTCGGTCGCTCTGATTGGGAGTACGTGCTGGATACCTTCTCATTCGGCTGCAAGGTCGGGATGCGCTTCTTCGCGAGTCCGCATGGCGCGTGCAACGGCAACTTCCTGGGCAACGGCGTTGACTGGGCCCAGACGGCAATCCTGGTCGAGCAGACTCAGGAGCCGGGACTTCTCTTCACCAACGGCGAATTCGTTGGTGGAACGGGCGCGGAGACTGCTATTGAGGTAACTGCCTCCCACCGAGGGGTAGTGCAGTTTTCAAACTGCGCCTTCTGGGGGCCGACAAAGAGGGTCGCCAGGATTGATGGCGATGGTATGGTCAGCTTCAACCAGTGCAACTTCGTGAATTGGGCGGAGGGTGTCTATGCCATAGAAGCTGCCGGCGGCGACGTATCCATTCAGGCATGCCGATTCTCGCATGGGGCGAACCACGTGTCGCTCGGCCCGGATGTGAAGACGGCGGTTATCAGCGGGAACACGATGTCGGCGGCGGTGGCGATTGATAACCGCAGCAAGGGCGACGTCCAGATCACCGGCAACGTCTCGAGGGCGAAGAAGGATTAGGGCTCAGGCATCTTCTCGGAGAGAGCCGCAAGGAAACTAGGATCCACGTCAACGCCGTTCTGCAGGCAGAAGTTGACTTCCTTCCACGACGCGGCATAATCACCCTTGCGATACAGTGCCACCGCCAGGTTGAAATGCGGTGCCGGCGAATTGGGGCAAAGCTCCAAAGCTTTGTTGAGATACTCTATCGCCGCATCATAATTTCCGAGCGAGGATAGGTTGACACCAATGTTCTGATAGGTCTCAAAGTCGGGACTGATCCTCAAAGCGGCTTTGTAGTGCTCGATTGACTCTTCATACTGGCCTCGCCCGCCCAGAATGGTCCCAAGATTGTCATGCGCCAGTACGGAATCGGGATTCTTGGCAAGGGTGTCCGTCCATATCGTCTCTTCGTCCATGTAGATATGCGTCTGCTGCCAGGTGAGAACTCCCAGCGTGCCCAGTATGAGCACCGGCAAAGCGAATCGAATCGCATAATCCGCCGCCGCCCACCTCCATTTCCTGAAAATAATCCATGAGAACAGTGCAATCGGACCCAGGCACGCCACGTACTGATAGTGGTCGGCAACGAATGAGTATCTGAAAGTGTAGAGGGAAAAGAAGCCCAGCATCGGGATTAGGGTGATCACGAAGAAGATAGGAGCTGCCATCAGGCCTTTGCCGATCTTGCGGTACCTCCAGATTGCGATCGCCAATATGATGAGAGCCGCCACCCAGACATACTGCCGAGGGTCAGCGGCATTGATGCCCCATTTCGCATAGCTGAAGCTGAGCTTCGTCGGCCAGACCAGCTTGCCCAGGTAGAACCAGATCGCCCTGCCCGCAATGAGCATTCGCTCGACTGCCGAGAATGAGAATTCCTCGCCATAGGTTCCCTGATGATGCCTCTCCCACCAGACTGTCAAGGTCCCCATGATCCCGGCCATGATGAAGAACGGGGCAATATCCCCGATCCGCTGGCGGTTGATGCGCAATCCCTTCAGCCACATCAGAATGAGCAGCGTGAACGGAAGCATACAGGCGGTGGTCTTGGCGAACAGCGAAAGAGCAAACGTGCCGAACGCAAGCTTGTAGTACCAGTGATTGGAGTTCTCCTCATATCTCAGCCAGGCAATGATTGTGAGCAGGTAGAAGAGGGTCGAGAGGGTATTCTTGCGCTCGGTGATCCATGCCACCGACTCGACGTTCACCGGGTGCAGGGCGAATATCGCCCCCGCCAGCCATGCTCCTCTTATGCCCAGCTTGCTGAGCACCAGCCAGACGAGCAGCGCATTAATGATATGGATGAGGACATTGACCAGATGATAGCCAAGTGGATCGAAACCCCAGAAAGCATGCTCTATCCTGAAGGTCGTGTACACGAGGGGGAAGTACTGGGATGGCGAATCGAATGAGAACCAGATCCGCTTCAGGCCGTTAGCATCGGTAAGCAGCGGATTGGCCGTCACGTAGGCGTCGTCATCCCAAACGTATCCGCAGTGGATGGCCGGCAGATAGACGATCAGTGTCAGCAGTATCAATGCCCCTGCAGCCACCAGGGTCTTTTTGAGTTGGCTGTTTCCAGGCTTTCCCATTCCAGCCCAATCTAACACAACCCCTAACCGGCGTCAAGGCAGGAGGTAGGTTTGCCCACGGTGAAATGTGGATTCTGGACTGGAGGCGCAAATGGACTCACGCGAGCGAATCCTGACTACTCTCAAGGGCGGCATCCCGGATAGGATCGGGCGAGCCGACAGCATTTGGAGCGAGACCTTCACGCGATGGAGGTCCGAGGGCCTGGAGGAAGGGCAGGACGTCGGCGAGCTGTTCGGCTTCGACTTCTATGGAATCGGGGGCGGCGACCTGAGCCTCAGGCTCCAGACCGAGGTCTTCGAGGACACGGACGAATACATCCTGCACAAGGATGCGAACGGCGTCACCCGCAAGGACATCAAGCGCGAGTCGGGCCATACCCCTCAATGGCTGGAGCACACCATCAACACCGGCAAGGACTGGTATGCCTATAAAGATCGCCTGGTCCTCAGCGACGAGAGAGTGCCTGGAAATATCCTTGAAGTCTCCGTGGCGGCCGAGAAGAGCCGGAAGTTCGCCTACTTCAGCAGCGTGGAGGCATACGAAGCCGCTTGGCCTGTCTTCGGCCAGGTGAACATCTTCACGCTCATGATGGATGAGCCGGATACCGCCGCCGATGTCTTTAATACCTACACCGACATGATCATCGGGATGGCGCAAAGATATATAGAT
>DASRZD010000327.1:0-2668 GCA_035686805.1 Armatimonadota bacterium | reverse complement strand
AACCAATATGTCAAGTAGAAAAGCTTGCGTTCAGAAAAAGAGTGCGAGCCTTACCCCCTTGACCGAAGAAGCGCGTCCGGGAGATAATAGGGGCAGCAGCTTCACGGGGAGGTAGTATGAGTGCGCAGACGAGGCGGGAGTTTATGAAGATGGTTGCTGCCGGGACCGCGGGGATGGCGTTAGCCGGGACGGGATTCGCTGAGGATGCGCCCAGGCGCAGGCCGAATATCCTCCTCCTGATGACCGATCAGCATCGGGCCGACTGCCTGGGATGCGTCGGGAACTCGGTGATCAAGACGCCGAACTTCGACTGCATTGCTCGCGAAGGAGCATTATTCCGCCAGGCATACAGCAGCACCCCGACTTGCATTCCGGCCCGAGCGGCGCTCCTAACCGGCCAATCCCCCTGGCATCACGGCATGATCGGGTATGGCAAGGTTGCCGAGCGATATCCCTTCGAGATGCCGCGCGCCCTCAATGACGCCGGCTACTACACTTTCGTCATCGGCAAATTGCACTTCTCCCCCCAGCGGAACTACCACGGCTTCCAGGGAGCGCTTCTCGATGAATCGGGTCGAGTCTGGACGCCCGATTTCATAAGCGACTACCGCAAGTGGTTCAAGGAAAAAGCCCCCGACCTGAATCCCGATGCGACCGGCATCGGGTGGAATGACTACCGGGCGGGGGTCTATGTTCTGCCGGAGGAGCTTCATCCGACTCACTGGATGGGCGAGACGGCGGCCGATTGGATCGAGAAGTATGACCGGGATGAGCCCTTCATGCTCAAGGTTTCGTTCGCTCGCCCTCACAGCCCTTATGACCCGCCGAAGCGCTTCGCGGACGCCTACAATGAAAAGGATATGCCCGATCCCCATGTCGGCGATTGGGCGGCGAGGTTCGCCCCATGTGACCCCAAGAACTTCACGACCTGGCACGGCGACCTGGGCATCAAGCAGGTTCGGAAATCGAGGCGCGGGTATTATGGCTCGATCAGCTTCATAGACGAGCAGGTGGGCAAGATCCTCAAAGCCCTGGAGAAGAAGGGCGTCCTGGACGACACGCTCATCTTGTTCACGGTTGATCATGGGGACATGATGGGCGACCAGCATCACTGGCGGAAGTCGTACCCCTACGAAGGTTCGGCACACGTACCCATGCTCGTCCGCTGGCCGAAGAGCATGGAGGGCAAGCGGGGGCAGACCATCGAGCAGGTGGTCGAGCTTCGGGATGTCCTGCCGACGTTCCTCGATGCGGCGGGCGCCAAGATTCCCGAGACCGTTGACGGCAAGAGCCTGCTTCGGCTGATTCGTGGTGAGACTATGGGCTGGCGACCCTACCTGGACCTGGAGCATGACATCTGCTATGACAAGTCGAATAACTGGAATTGCCTCACCGACGGCAAGATGAAATATATCTACAACGTTCTCGACGGCAGCCAGCAGCTCTTCGACATTGCGAACGATCCTGGGGAGATTCACGATCTTTCCAGCGATCCCGGATACTCGAAGACGCTCAAGTTCTGGCGCGAGCGGTTGATCAAGCACCTCTCAGAGCGTGACGAGCGCTTTGTAAAGGATGGAGACCTCGTCACCCGCAACTACAAAGTCATGTACTCGCCGAATTATCCGGAGCACCCGGTGAAACCGAAAAAAGGTGGAGGAGCTGAATGAGCATCCTCCCTGGAAACGCATTGGCCAATCTGACCCTGGCCAAGGACTTCCTGCCCGCACGAGTAAGCAGCTACGACGTGAGCGGCGGCAATGCCGACGCCTGGCCCATTCAGCCGGGGGAAAGCAAGGCCCTGGCCGAGATTGACGGCCCCGGCGTCATTAGCCACATCTGGTTCACCATCGCCTCGCCCGACCCGCTCTATCTTCGCAAGCTGGTTCTGCGCATGTACTGGGATGGCGAAAAGGAGCCGTCGGTGGACACGCCGGTCGGCGACTTCTTCGGCCTCGGCCACGCCAGGACCTACTCCTATCAGTGCGCGCCGTTCAATACAAGCAGCCATGAGACCGGCAAACTCGGCGGCGGGATCGGCATGAACTGCTGGTTCCAGATGCCATTCCGCAAGCATGCCCGCATCGAGATCGTCAACGAGCAGTCCGAGCCGGTGCACGCATTCTATTTCTACATTGACTACCAGAAGCATCAGTCGCTCCCGGATGACGCCCTCTACTTCCATGCGAAGTGGCGGCGTGAGAATCCCTGCGACGGCTGGACCGGCGAGGGGAGCATCTGGCACTCACAGGCGTGGCACAAGCGGATGAAGGGCCCTGAAGGCAAGAACTTGACCGACAAGGGCAATTATCTCATTCTCGAGGCTGAGGGTCGGGGGCACTACGTTGGCGTCAACTTCTCCATTGACCATCAGGCGAAGGGTTGGTGGGGCGAAGGCGATGACATGATCTTCGTTGATCGGGATGGCGAGCCCGCATGGCCGCCGGATATGCACGGCACGGGCAGCGAAGACTATCTCTCGCAGGGTTGGGGGATGCAGAAGAACGCCCATCTCTACAACGGACAGTCGTGGGCCGAGCTTGATAGCGGCTTCAATGAATGGGGCAAGGTCTGCGTATACCGTTATCACATCCTCGATCCCGTTCCGTTCAACAAGAATATCCGCGTCTCGATTGAGCACGGCCAGACCAATGAGCGGAGCGATGAT
>DASRZD010000326.1:0-5681 GCA_035686805.1 Armatimonadota bacterium | reverse complement strand
GGACTCGGCCATCCCGGGGCATGGCGTTCGCATCTTCTGCGATTACATTACCGGCTCGCCGAAGGATGCTCGGTACATGGCGCCCGCGGGCTGGCTTTTTGAGTTCATGGGCAGGCCGGTAACCAACGCGGAGGTTCTGACAGCCGATGCTCACTGGGAAAAGCAGTTCCCTGATCTGTACCGGAAGCCCTCCGCCGGGGCTCCGGACATCGAGCGAAAGGCATGGGCGAGGACGCACGAGTCGCGGGGACTCTACTTCGCCCAGCGGCAGCTTTGGGACAAGGCGGCTGAGTCGTTTGGCCGCGGGCTGGACTGGTCGCCCAGAAATCCGCTGATATGGTTCGAGCTGGCATACTCTCAAGACCGCGCGGGTAAGTACCGGGAGGCGGCTGAGTCATACAAGCAGGCGATCACGTTCATGCCGTCGTATGCCGAGGCGATCCACAACCTGGCGATGATTTACGCGAAGGCCGGGGATTACCCGGAAGCCGAGCGCCTGCTGATCGAGGAGTTGAAGCTTCAGCCGGATAATCAGCGCGCGAAGGAGAAGCTGGCGTTAGTCCGAAGGCATTTGCCCTGATTCCATCACGATCTCGATCTTATCCTTCCCCCCCGGACTGCCTGCGATGAGAGGCTCCTTCGGCGGCTGATGAGAATAGCCCTCGAGCTCCACGGGATAAAACCTATAGATGCCCCCGGTGAAGATGCGGTCGAAAACCGCCAAGCCCGAATCATCGGTCACTCGCGATCTGCTGGTTGGCATGGACGACCATTCCCTCTCGCTGAGTGGGACGCGTACTCCTTTCAAGGGATTGCCCGTCCTATCCTTCACCAGTACCTCAAGCTTTCGAACCGGCTCGATGGTGAGCATGCCCCCATGCTTCAGGAGGTTTGTGCGCTTGAAGAGCTTGACGATGCCGTTGTTCCACTTCATGTCCTTCGCTTCCAGCACGACCGTGCCGGGTGGAATCGCCGGCTCACCTCACCCAAATTCCTGGCTCACTCGAGGGACGACGACTTCGAAGTCACCGTGAGCGTCTGTCAGGACCTGCCGGCCGTAGCCCTGGCCCATGAACGCCTGGACGATCACATCGGGCACAGGCCGGCCGTTCGCATCCACGACCTTGCCCCTGGCGATGTCGAGTCTCCTTAGCATGATGTTCACGTGTCTCAGCCCCGACTTGGGAATCTGGAGCGCCTTGCCCTCGGGATCGGAGTCGGAGTAGTTCCCCCCTCCGCCTCCGTATCGGATGAACGCTTTCCCGGGCATTGCTCTGAGGGCAATTCGCCCTTGTGAATCGGATGGTTTGCTAAGGAATTGCCATTTCGGCTTGTCCCTGGTCGGGCCGGCCAGATCAATCATTGCCCCGGCGATCGGCCTTCCGGTCTTCTCATCAAGCACCCGGCCGGTGACTCCGACGCCTCTCGGACAGATCAGGTCGGCGGTTGACATGGTTTTCCCGGCAGTGACCGTCGTGTGGGCGTTGACACCAACCCTGTCTTTCGGATTGGCAGAGACCACGTAATCACCGGGCCGAAGTCCTTCGATAACGAATGAGCCGTCACTGCCGGTTTTCGTATCCTCCCAGTCACCCGTGTCTATCCCCGAAGCTTGAACGGCTGCCCCTGCAAGCGGCTTGCCATGCTCATCGAGCACTCTCCCGGAAAGACCGCCTCCAGGTTTCATGACAATGGGCTCAGCGTGCGAGAATATCTGGGTTGCATATCCCTTGCAGGTCACCCCGGGGCTGATTCTCGCCTTCTTGGGGACGCCGGTCAGCCGGTAGTTCCCCTGATCGTCGGTGGTCGCCGGGTGCATCTTAACGATTGCGAAGAGGGGTGCAGTGCTTACTCCGCTCCCGAACCCCTCCCTGATCTTGACGTAGAAGCCTCTCGGCCACACCTTCACTCCCGGTATACCGTTGCCCTTTTCATCAACCACCCGGCCCTCGCGAATGCCTGGCTTGGAGACCATTATCTCATAGAGGTCCGGCTCGGGCTGAT
This sequence comes from Armatimonadota bacterium, assembly GCA_035686805.1. Classification (GTDB taxonomy): domain Bacteria; phylum Armatimonadota; class UBA5829; order DTJY01; family DTJY01; genus DASRZD01. The sequence goes on along the minus strand of DASRZD010000326.1, from coordinate 3,677 downwards.
TCCAATTGCCATAGGCCGACAAGCTCCCCCGTCCGCCAAACCAGCCGAGATATCTGTCGGGGGTGAAGGCGATCAGGGCGTATCCTATGCTGCCAGGGCTGTCCTTTGGAGGTGGAAGCGATTTGAACTCGAATGAGCCGTCAGGTCCCGAGATCACCGCCGCCTTGATGGATGTGCCGACATCTTCGGCTTCCCCGGTGTACCACCATTGCACTGCGAATACCTTGACGCCGCTGACCGGATTGCCGTCGGCATTGATGACGATTCCCTTCGCCGAGACCGCGAACACCGGCGTGGCGATCAGCAGACACAGGATGATCGAACTTATCCGTCCCATACTCCTAATAACGGTTTCGCGGCCAAAAGGTTTCGGTGATGATATAGTGTTTGACATGAGAGATGCTTTCTGGCAAGATTGACGCACCGTTCACTGTTTACTGTTCACTTCTCATTAGGAGGTCGGCGGTGGCCAAATCGAGTCTTAATCCACCGGAGGCGGGAGTCGTCTCCACCGAAGAAAGCCCATATTGCCAATTGCGGCCAATCCCCATTCGGGCGGTCACGATGCTGCCCGGATTCTGGAAGTCGCGGATGGATGCGAATCGGGAGCATGGAATCCCGAACCTATACCGCCTGCTCGAGGAGCAGGGCGTGCTGGACAACCTGCGCCGAATCTCCGGGCGGAAGAAGGTCGAGCGGCGAGGGGCATTCTGGACCGACTCCGATCTGGCGAAGTGGATGGAGGCGGCGGCATTTGCCCTGCAGTCTGAGCCCGACCCAAAGCTTAGGAAGATGCTTGACGAGGCGATTGATGACCTGACCGCCATCCAGCGCGAGGACGGGTATATCAACAGCTTCTTCACCGGCGAGTCCCGAAAGCTTTCGGGACGATTCCGAAACTTGCCGATGGAGCACGAGCTTTACTGCGCGGGGCATCTCTTTCAGGCGGCGGTGGCGCATTACCGGGCGACCGGTGCCGCCGGAGCGAGCATCCCGGATCGTCGGGACGACTCGAAGTTCCTGGATGCCGCCACCCGGTACGCCGATTTCCTGGCAGCGACCTTCGGGCCGGGGAAGATCGAGCAGGCGGACGGCCACCCTGAGATCGAGATGGCGCTGATCGAGCTCTATCGAACCACCCAGAAGCGGGAGTACCTCGACCTGGCCGGGTTCTTCCTGGAGGTCCAGGAGTTTGCCGAGAAGCAGTACATCGAGGGGCATGCCGTCCGGGCCCTTTACCTGGCTTGCGGGGCGGCGGACTATTTCGCCGAGACCGGCGATGAGAAGACCATGAAGGCGCTGGAGCGGCTCTGGGCCGACATGACACAGAAGAAGATGTATATCACCGGCGGCGTGGGATCCAGGTATGAGGGCGAGGCATTCGGCTGGCCGTATGAGCTGCCCAATGAGCGGGCCTACGCCGAGACATGCGCCGCCATTGCCGGCATCTACTGGAACTGGCGGATGCTGGCGATCCAAGCCGAATCCCGGTTCGCCGACGTGATGGAGCGGACTCTCTACAACGGTTTCCTGTCGGGCGTCTCGCTCGATGGCTGGCATTACTTCTACATGAATCCACTCGCTTGCTATGGCGACTATCAGCGGCAGGAGTGGTTCGGCTGCACTTGCTGCCCGACGAACGTCGTTCGGATGCTCGCCTCCATGCCGGGGTACTTCTACAGCACGAGCCACGAGGGCGTGTGGGTTCACCTGTATGACAATTCGCGGCTGAGTTGGCATCTTCACGATGGCATGAAGCTCACCCTCGATCAGATAACCGATTACCCGTGGGACGGCCAAGTGGAGATCACTGTGATCCCGGAAGCAACCGCCGAATTCGCCCTCTTCCTGCGAATTCCCAGTTGGTGCGAGTCTGCGTCGGTCTCGGTCAACCATGGGCCCCCGAGCGGAGTTTCGCCGGGTGATTACCTAAAGCTCGAACGAACCTGGCAGCCGGGGGATATCGTTCATCTGGACCTGCCGATGCCGGTCGTTCTGACGGAGGCCGATTCGAGAGTAAAGGAAGATTTGGGAATGGTCGCCATCCAGCGCGGGCCGGTGGTCTATTGCCTGGAGAGCAAGGACAACCCCGACGTGCCGATTCGTGACGCGGAGTTGATGATTGATGAGGATTTCACCGCCGAGTTCAAGCCTCATTTGCTCGGTGGGGTGACCGTGATTGAGGGGCAGGGAGTCTATGCCTGTCCGGATCAGGATCGAGGGGCGCTGTATCGGCCTCTCGACGGCATCAGGCTCGAGGTCCGGGAGACGGACCTGCATGCGATCCCATATTACTCGTGGGCGAACCGAGGCCCGTCGAATATGACGGTGTGGATTCCGAAGAGATAGCATAGGGGAATGGTCAAATGGTTGATGGGGATTTCCAATTCCTTGATCCTGGTCCGTTAAGCGACGGAGAGCTCGAGCTTGTGGTGGTCGAGACGACGCCGGGGGATCCCTCGCGCGAGTGGCTGCCTTCGTATACGTTCGAGATGAGGGTCGGTGGGTACAAGGCAGGCGGCCTCAATCTGCGAATCGGCAATACCCACGGCATAGTCATGTACGGAGGGCATATCGGATACGGCGTCGAGCCGGAGTATCGGGGCCATCACTATGCCGAGAGGGCCTGCCGTCTGATCCTCCCGCTGGCGAAGGCGCACGGGCTCGATCCGATATGGATAACCTGCAACCCGGACAACATCCCCTCCCGCCGAACCTGCGAGCGCCTCGGGGCGGAACTGGTCGAGATCGTCTCCCTCCCCGAGGACAATGACCAGTATCTCAGAGGCGAGAGGGAGAAGTGCAGGTACAGGCTTCGCCTGGGGGTAACCAGTGAACAGTAAACGGTGAACGGTGGCAGGACTCGGCAAGCAATATGTTGAAAGGGCCTTCGGCAAATTCACTTTGAAAGCGAGCGGAGAATGGGCAAGATAAGAGTCACGGTTTGGAACGAGTTTCGGCATGAGAAGCATGCGGATCATCCGGCGAGTACGATCTATCCGGACGGGATGCACGAGGCGATTGCATCTCATCTGAGGAAGCTCCCGGATCTGGAGGTTCGGACAGCCACGCTGGACGAGCCTGAGCATGGCTTGACCGAGAAGGTCCTGGCGGAGACGGACGTCCTGATCTGGTGGGCGCACATGGCGCACGGCCAGGTCAAGGACGAAATCGTGGACCGGGTTCATGCGCGAGTCCTCGGCGGGATGGGCCTGATCCCCCTGCACTCGGGGCATTTCTCCAAGATCTTCAAGAAGCTCATGGGCACGACCTGCAATCTAATTTGGCGAGAAGCCGATGAGAAGGAAAGGCTGTGGGTGGTGGATCCCGCACATCAGATCGCCGAGGGCGTGGGCGAGTACTTCGAGCTGCCGCAGGAAGAGATGTATGGCGAGCGGTTCGACATCCCTCAGCCGGACGAGCTGGTGTTCATAAGCTGGTTCCAGGGCGGCGAGGTCTTCAGGAGCGGGTGCTGCTGGCATCGGGGCAAGGGCAAGATATTCTACTTCCGCCCGGGGCACGAGAGCTATCCGACGTACAAGGACCCGAACGTCCTTAAGGTCATCGAGAATGCCGTCCGCTGGGCGAAGCCCGTGGATACGTACGTTTACACCTTCGGGAACCGGAAGCCGCTGGAGAAGCTGTGAGGGCAGGAGCGAGGATTCGGTTCCTCGTCC
>DASRZD010000325.1:0-2239 GCA_035686805.1 Armatimonadota bacterium | reverse complement strand
CTCCGGTCCCTAAAGTCCAAAGTCTGATCCCTAAAGTCTGTCCCTAACGTCCAAAGTCTAAGGTCTAAAGTCTATGCCAAGTTTCACCACTCGCCCGGTTATCATGGGCACGCACGCAGTCATTACCACCGGCCACTATCTCGCCACCTTCGCGGGCCTTCGAGTGCTTCAAGAAGGCGGGAACGCGGTTGATGCCGGAGTCACCGCCGGGTTCTGCCTGGCGGTCCTCGAGCCGCAGTTGAACGGCATCGGCGGGGAAGTCCCTATCCTTGTCTATTCGGCGAAACGAGGCAAGGTCCATGCCATCAGCGGGCAGGGGACTGCTCCCCGGCGTGCGACCATTGACTGGTTCCGCGAGCAGGGGATTGACCTCATCCCCGGCGACGGATTCCTGCCGGCGACCGTCCCCGCGGCATTCGATACCTGGGTGACCGCCGTGCGGGAGTTTGGCACGATGCCATTGTCGAGGGTTCTCATGCCCGCAATCGAGCTGGCGGAGTCCGGCTTCCCAATGTATGCCAAACTCAAGGACACACTCCTCGACCAGCAGAAAAAGTTTACGGAACAGTGGCCTACTTCGGCGGAGGCATTCCTCTCAGCCGGAGTTCCTGATGTAGGCGAGATCTACCGGCAGCCTCAATGGGCTGCCACATTCCGCAAGGTTCTGGAGGCCGAGAAGACCGGCGGTCTGGATGCCGCCCGTGACCATTTCTACAAGGGCGAGATCGCCGAGCGAATTGCGGCTTTCTGCCGGGACACGGAGGTCAAGGATGCCACCGGCTCGGCGCATTCGGGCCTGATGGATTATGAGGATTTGGCCGGCTATCATGCAAAGGTCGAGGATCCGCCGACGGTCTCATATCGAGGCATTGATGTCTACAAGTGCGGGCCGTGGTGTCAGGGGCCGGTGTTCCTTCAGCAGCTTACTTTGCTGGAGGGATTCGATCTCGCGGGTATGGGTCATAACTCGGCGGATCACATTCACACCGCCATCGAGGCGGCAAAGCTGGCATTCGCCGATCGAGAGGCATACTACGGCGATCCCGACTTCGACGATGTGCCGATGGCCATCCTGCTCTCCAAGGATTATGCTGCCAAGCGCCGAAATCTGATCGGCCCGGAGGCCTCTGGTGAGTTCAGGCCGGGCGACATACGGCGTCTGAACTATGACCCATCGTCCGCCAAGCCCGATCCGACCGACCCGTCCGACGGATATGACCACGATACCACTCACCTGGACGTGATAGACTCCGCCGGCAACATGTTCTCCGCCACTCCCAGCGGCGGGTGGCTGATGTCATCGCCGGTCGTGGATGGCCTCGGATTCCCGCTCGGCACTCGCGGGCAAATGTTTTTCCTCGACCCCCGCCGCCCGAATGCCCTCCATCCGGGAAAGCGCCCGCGAACGACCCTGACGCCATCACTGGCGACGAAGGACGGCAAGCCGTTCATGGCGCTGGGGACTCCCGGCGGCGACATGCAGGATCAGTGGACGCTCCAGTTCTTCCTGAACGTCGTGGACTTCGGAATGAACCTCCAGGAGGCGCTCGACGCCCCGACCTACCACACCAGCCATTTCCCGAGTTCTTTCTATCCTCGGACGATGTATCCGAAGCGCTTGGTGATTGAGGATCGGATCCCCGAGAATGTTCGCAGTGAATTGATAAAACGTGGGCATGATGTAGTGGTCAATGGCCCATGGAGCCATGGACGGGTATTGGGGATTCAGATCAGGGACGGGGTCATCTTCGGCGGTGCTTCGCCCAGGATGGAGACAGGCTATGCGGCGGGATGGTAACCGGTGGATGGTCAGATGGTTGATGGTCAAATGGTTAATGGAATGACAGAACCTGTTGTCGGACAGCTCCGCTTCGGCATTGATATTGACGGCACGATCACTCAAGCGCCGATGCGCTTCAAGATGCTGATTGACGCCCTCATCGCGGACAATGACCTGGTGTTCATCATCACCGGTCGGGATTCCGGCCGACGCGCGGAGACCGAGGATTTGCTGCGGACACTGGTCATCAACTACCATGAGCTCCTCATGAAGCCGATTGACTGGCCGGGGACAATGCCCGAATGGAAGGTGAAAGCGGTCCGGGAGACGAACTGTCAGTTGATGTTCGATGATGAAGAGGAGAATTGCTGGGCGATCCAGCAGCAGACCACGTGTCTCGCCGCCCATGCGCTCCCTATTCCCGAACTGGAGAGAGAATTGCTGAGAGAGTCAGAATGA
>DASRZD010000324.1:0-2157 GCA_035686805.1 Armatimonadota bacterium | reverse complement strand
CCGCGCTTGAGAAGCACCGGATGCCGGGTCTTGCCTGCCGCCACCAGCAGCGGGAAGTTCTGCATATTCCGAGCGCCGATCTGGAGGATGTCCGCGTGCTCCATAGTCATCTCGACGTCATGCTGGTCAATGACTTCGGTGATCGTGGCGAGGCCGGTTTCGAGGCCGACTTCTTTCAGGAGTTGAAGACCCTCAGGCCCGAGGCCCTGGAAGGAATAGGGCGAGGTTCGGGGCTTGAATGCGCCTCCCCGGAGTATGCGCCCGCCGGCCTGCTTTACTGCCTCAGCCGCCAGCAGGAGCTGCTCCCGGCTCTCGACTGCGCAGGGGCCTGCCATGACGACGATCTCTTTGCCGCCGACGGGTATCCCCTTCACGTCAACTACAGTATCGGCCGCATGAAACTCCCTGGAGGCGAGCTTGTAGGTTCGGCTCACCTGGGCGACGTGATCCACGCCCGGCATGGAGAGCATGAGCTCGGTGAGCGGCTCGCGGACATCGGCAGGGATGGAGCTCGCGACGCCGATGACGGTCCGATCGCCTCCGGGGAGGTCGAGCGGATGCATACCCAGTTCGGTGATCTTGTCCAGGACGCTTCTTATCTCATCAGGAGTAGCATCCGCCTTCATGGCGATGATCATGAGGGTATGATACTACTTGCCCGGCTGGGGATGCAAGCAGTGAACAGATGAATGGAACGACGAAACCGACAGCGAATATATGGATTGGGAGAACGAATGGCGGAGCTGTTGATCGGTTATGATGTGGAGGCGATGGGAAGGCCGGAGGTTACGAGGACCTTTCTCGCCAAGGCAGAGGAGGCGCACAGGGAGCATCCATGCACCCTCTTCCTCGTGGGCAAGGTGATCGAGGAGAACGTTCGGGAGCTGGAGAGGCTTGCCGGCAATCCGATGTTCGACTACCAGCAGCACACCTACTCCCATAGGCTGCTGAAGACGGTCTGCATCGAGCATGAGGGCAAGACGGAGGTCATCAGGGGAATGTCGCTCGGGGAGATCGAGGAGGAGGTCGGGCGGACAAGCGAGTTGCTGAAGAAGCACTTCGGCAAGGAATGCATCGGGATCACCGGGCCGTGGTGCTACTACCGGGGGCTGGCCGACCGGCCGGACATCCTGGAGGTCCTCCACCGGCAGGGGATAAGGTTCACTCGCACGTACGGGCGCGACCATCATGACTTCCAGCCGGTGGCATTCGAGATTCAGCCGTTCTGGTATGAGCCACAAGGATTCGGGGACATGCTGGAGGTGATGCTCCATGGCTGGCAGGATGTATATTGGCGGGGGATCAACGGCTGGGAAAACGTGCAGGGGTACACGGACTTCCTGATTGAGTGCCTGGAGTACGTCAATGATCGGGGGCTGGTATGGAGTCATGGCTCGCACGACCATTCGAGCCTCAACTCGGACCCTGACATGACGATCATCCGGAGTCTCCTCACGAGGGCGGATGAACTGGGGGTGAGGGTAAGGAGCTATGAGGGGTATTACCGGTCTCATGCCAATCCTTGAGACACCCGGCCGTCAAGCCGGGCTGGCTCGCTCCAGCGGTTGAAATACGTTGCAATCTACCAGGATTGTGATACAATTGATTGTGGAATATACAAGGTAGCGCAGGCCTCGCGAGAGCCTGTTGGCAGTCGGGGTACTTCGGAAAGGAAGGATGCTTATGATTCGCTTCAGGTTTATTGCCCTGGCCGGGATACTGATCCTGGCAGCATGGGCACTGGCCGGCTGTGGGGGCGATTCGAGCGGGACAGGTCAGCTGCAAGTCAGGCTTGTTGACGCCCCACTCGCCGCGGATGCAATCAACGTCATGATCACGAGTATTCAGGTGCATGAATCGGGCGGCGGCTGGGTGACGGTGAAAGAGTTCCCCTCGGACAATCCGCCGATCAATCTGCTCGATTACTCCTCGGGCAAGGGGTCGCTTCTTCTGGCGGATGAGCCGTTGGATGCCGGTCACTACACGATGGTCCGGCTGATGCTCTCCTCGGCGGAGGTCGTCATCGGGAGCGAGACCCATCCGGTTGACCTGACGAACGTCGAGCAGACGGGCGTCAAGTGCAACGGCCAGTTCACCGTCGAGGAAGGGCAGGTCATGGCGCTGATCCTCGACTTCAATGCCGCCAGTTCGTTTGTA
>DASRZD010000323.1:0-7307 GCA_035686805.1 Armatimonadota bacterium | reverse complement strand
TTCTCGGACGGACAGCGGTACGGCTTCAGCCGCTCGGCTTCGTGCAGAATCAGGAGTGCTTCGATTTTTCCAGGCATCTATCAACCTCGTCCTGAATCATCCGATGAATCTGTTTCAGCCGGGCCGCGACGGAGGCCAGCTTCACCGTTCGCTGCGCTGAGGACGCGCGGTCCCAGTAATAGTCGAGCAGCGGGATCAGTTCGCGGAGATGGCTGATGGGGTCTTCCATGTTTTCAGAACGACCGCACGCGATGACGCGCCGGCGCGAATTGCGGCCAACCTGTACTCGTGGATATATTCCACGCAAGCCCGATTTGCTCGACTCTAGTCATCCCCACGAAGAAATCAATAGTCTTGCCGTAAATCGTCGTCGCTCCGTCTAGAACATCAAAATCCAGGGGGGGCGTCATGTGCGCTTCATCATCGAGACCGTACGCCCACCGTTCCTCGACAATCGGAATCGGGTCTTCCGTCGGGAGCGGATAGGGAGATGGCAAGACAGTGAGGAAGAGGCTACTCCCGACCTGGACGCCGCCCACCTTCCAGATCTCCTCCCAGATGCCGATATCGCCCGGCCCCATCGAGCCGATCAGATAAAATCGCCCGGTGTTGTCCGTATAGCCGTATGAGGTCGTGCTCCAACCGAAGTCGTTTCGTTGCGCGGTATTTGTTACCAGGGAGCTGGGCGCGGCCCCCTCAATGACAACAATCCACCTGTCGCCGACATAAAAATTCGACGCGCCAAACCGGGAGTAATTGTAAACTAAAACGGAGGCCATTATATAACTACCCCCGTGGCGAGCCAGAGCGACATATATGTGCTGTTGTCCATGAAGTTGATCCAATTGTAGCTGTCGAAATTGATCTTCTCCACGTCCGCGTTCACGGTGTCAGTCAGTACGAAGGCGTCCCACAATTCGCCTACCGTGAAGTGCGTAGCCGACTTCGAGGCCAAACGCCAGCAGACCCGCGCTTCGATGATGTCCGCATACGGACCAAAATTATCAACTTGGATTTTATAATTTGCATCATCGTAGATTATTGGAAATTGCAGGTTCGGCGACCAACGATCATCCGTAGCATCGGCGCTGTAGGCATATTGGTTGAAGCATAAGAATGCCGAATGATACGAGCCGCGCGAATAGGGCATCGTCCTCCAGCACGTATTCGTTGCATTACCGTTGTTTGCATATGACTGACCCACTAGAAATATCGCCCGGGAGATTTCATTCGGACCCGCCGCAAACCCGCTGTTCTCGACGTATCCTGCCGAATAGCTGGAGTCGTCGAGCACGTATTTGTACTGATCGACTACGGTAATCTGCCACGCTCCGTTTAAGCCGGTCACCCCCTGGCAGTTATCCAAGAAGGCGTGTTGGGTCGTAACTAATCCGTGTGGAACCGCGCACTCAATCTCAAACTCACCGCCATTGTCCACTACATCAACAATTTGCTTGGGGATGTGCGCGGGGCGGATATATGGCACGCCGCCATACATCACGCAACCCAGGGTGGTGGTTGACCCCTTCAGCCACACGAAAAACTGGTAGGGGTTTGCGACTATCTCCAATAATCTCCCCGCGTACACGTTTAGGCCGACTTCCCCATAGGTAAAAACCCCCTGCGCGGACTCATCAACAGACATCCCGCGCACGCGCACGGCGGTATACGTATCGGTCGAAAGTCTCCAGATCCAGAGCTTCATCCGCAAACCCTGTGGGGTCATTCCGGAAAGCAGCTTATAGCCACCATAGCGCGATGTCGTGGCGTCGAGTGTAGCGTTATTGAGGGTCTCTGATGCGGTAAAAAGTCCGGTTCCTCCGGCAGCCCATGTAACCGTGACTGAGCCGGTAGCGCCAGTACCGGTATTCACGGCATCCAACGCGGCATCTTGGCTCTCGATTGCGGCGGCTAGGCTATCATACGTATCCTTCGCGGTTGCCTCGATCTGAAAATGGGTCGGCAGGGTGGGGCTGTTCTTGGCCGTGTAGGTAGTGCCGTTGAACACGGCGGTCTGGGTGTCCGCTGGTAGACCCGTATAAGACAGAACCACATAGCTCCCCGGACTGCTGTCAAGCGTCCATCCAGCATCCAGATACGCATCCTTCAACTCATCCATTAAGATAGTCCATGTACTCGCGTCGATCTGCCGGTACACAATGGGCCCGCCTGAATATCTCATAATGCCTTACCCCCAAACCACGTCCAGAGATACATACCCGCCCGCGTTCCCCAATCCGATCTGAAGTATGTTCGGCCGGAACTTGGCGTCTATCGGGACGGAGGAAATTGCAAAGTCCGTTATGGTGACAACGGCGGAACTCTCGGCGGGAATAACTACCTTGTTCTCGTCGCCCGCCGGAAAGATGGACGCCCAGCTTCCGCCGCCGTCCGTGCTCATCTCCACATCAATAATCAGGTCCGCGCCCGTTGGCACATCTTTTGCGTTGGCTTTCGCGTAACGCGGGGTTCCGCCGATGATTGCCTGCGGTTCGGACTGCCCGATGGCGCCGGCTTCAAGCGGGCTGTCAAGGTCGAAACCGACGCCATGAAGTCCCGCGCCGCCACCGCCTGAGCGCGGCCCGATTGCTACAGTTCTAACGGGCATTTATTCGATGATGAGATCCAGATCAACGGTCTCGGCCTGGTTGTCCACGTCTACCGTAATTTCCGTGCCCCGGCTGATGTTGTTCAGCGCGTATCCGTGAATCACATTAGACTGAGCAGCGTCTTCCGGGATGCGAAGCTCGAACCAGGCGCCGCCGTCCTTTTTGATTAGGATTGTGATAGCGCCGGGTGCGGCGGGTTGTGACGGGCCGGGGTAGGTGGATTCCAGCGCGAGGTCAGTTTCGGTGAGTGTGTCGCTGATCCGATCCGTCCCGAGCACGACATCGGCGACGAGATAGAGCGGGGTTTCCGTTCCGTCGAGCGGCGCCCAGACACGAAGACGATCTGTGGTCGCATTCGGTGACGTTCGGGGTAGGTCCGTGAGGTTGATCTGCGACGCCCCGCCAGTCGGGCCGGTGGAATAGGATAGCGGGCCGGGGTCGGACTCCCAGCCGTTGACCGTATCCTGAAATGTGAGGGCGTAGCGCCGGCCGGAATTGAGTCCGAGCACTGCCGCAATCCCGGCGGCGACGGCGGAGATCCCCCCCGAAGTTTGCACGGTCAATTCGCCATTCACGCCGGCCTTGTCCACGATTCGAATTTCCGCACCCGATGGGGTAGCCCCTCGGTAGAATGCCAGGAACTCCTCCGTGCCATTCAGCCAGTTGGTGATCGCTTGGGCTACATACGGGAGTCCCAGGCCGTCCACGGTATTGCAGGTATACGGCGGGATGACCATCCACACGGCCTCGGTCGCCGGGTCGCCGATCGAGATAAAGACCTGATCGCCCGCCTGCGGCGTGCCCGAAAGCGTGATCGTCCCGCCATGCTGATAGACGGTGGGCGTTGCGGAGGCAACCGTGCGCGGGGCTTCGATGGGCGCCCCCACGGCCCCGCCTTTCTTCTTGGCGAAGGCGTGCTGGAAGCTCTGCGTTGTCTCGGCCCGAAGGGTGTTGAATGCGTTGGTCGTCGAGCCAACCTGAACATCGGGAAGCGTGAGGAGATATTGCGTCGTGCCGAGCGTGCGAATCGGATCGGGCTGATACCACTTGGTCAGGACGTTTGACCGAAGGCCGGCGCGCGTCTCCAGGTAGCCGCGTACCGCGACGACCCGGCCGAACGCCATCGGGATTTCGACCTGAAACCGTGCCCGGTCCTGCACCCGTAGAAACGATGCGCCGAAGGCCACGGGAACGCGCTTCAGCGTCACCCGGTAAATCCGTGCATCCCAGAACATAAACATGCCGGGAGTCACGTCATCATAGGGCAAGGCCAGCACGGTTCGCCCGGTTACCGGATCGTATTCGGAGACGTACTGCCATTCACCCGCCGGCAGGGTGTAGAGGATAAAGCCCGGCTTCAGAGAGAGGCCGGCCGGAAGGGTGATTACCGCCTTTGAGTCTGGATCAACCGATTGAATCTCAACCGTGTTCCGCTGGTGCGCGGCGGCGATGTTCCCGGCAGCGTCGAACACATCAGAGCCACGAAGTACATCCGACATGAAATTGGGCGGCGAGACTCGGACGGACTGGATATACATCAGTTCGTCCTCGACGAGCGCCCAGTCGCCGTCCCTCAGCGGCTCGTAAGCGAAGCCCATCGTCTTATCGTTCTCGTTCCCCGACATCGTATCGTCGATGATCGTGACCCAGATCTCGTCTTCTGGCACGTAATAGACTTCGAACACCCCGCGATCTACAGCATTGGCGGCCGTCTTGCAACTAAAGTTTTTCAAAAAGAGGACGCCATCTTGATCCGTGGCAACCTCGAAGTTCCAGTCAGCCGGCGCTATGTTTTCGGTGGGGACCGGGGCGGCGGCGACGTCGGCGGGCTTCGGGCCGGAGACAAGATCGTACATGGAATCCGTCGTACCGCGGCCGGTGATCTCTATGGAGTAATCCTGACGCAACCGCCAGTCCATCATCCGAAATTCGCCGTACCCGCCGGGCATGGCGGAATGCGTGATCGAGCCGATTTTCCCCGGCTCGGAAGCGAGCGCGAGAACTGTAGTACGGAAGGAAACGTCCCGGCAGTTGCGCTGCTCCGCTTCCGTCCTGCCCCCGATCTCTTCGCGGAGCCGCACTGTGCAGATTCGTGCGGCTTGGGACTTGGTAGAAGTCCCGCAAAGGCTCAATTCTCCTTTTTCAAATCGTGGCGATACACCACCGATGCGCTTTGCGTGGTCTATGTCATAGAGGCGTACGGCGTTGTTAACGTAACCGTATTCCTCATCCGCGAAGTTAGCCGTCAGATCATTGAAACTAGAACGATGCGCAGAGACGCGAAGGCTCCCGAGGATGATATTGCCCTCCGTGAATGATTCAGTCGCTCCACTGTGTAGTCGGATACCGAAAGCTAGCCTCCCGAATCGCATGACGAAAAAGCCGAGGCAATTATTCAGAACCTCAACCAACCAATTCCGCAACGGTTTTTCTTCTACCATCCCGCCGCAAAATTGAAACTGCTTTTCCAGTAGGATCGCGGGGGGGTCTTCGGGGGGCGGAAACTCCTCCCACCCTGTATCCCGCGGTTCGACGGGATCAATTTCAGGCGGCGTAGTCTCAATCTGTCGGCGCTCAACAAGCGAGGTTACCTGGATATCACAGATCGCGGCGGCATTAATTGCCGACTGAACATCGAAGTAGGTTTCCTGTATTGTCTCTGATGCGTTCTGCAATCCGAGCGCACGGAGGATCATATTCACGCAGATCCAAACCGGATTGGTCAGCATCGTCGAGGAGCGGGAACCGGGCGCACTCCAGACCCATCCGGTTCTTCCCTGCCCAATCAAGACTTCCAGGTCATGCTCGGAGAGCTGTGATAATTGGAGTCCCTTTGGGTCGCACCGCCGCAGTTCGATGAAGGCGAGGCCCGCCGCCCGTTCAGGTCCGTAAGTCTGTGGCTGGCCGCTGCCGCCTTCGCCTAGACAAAATGGGTCTGGATTGGGATCATTCCCGAGCGACTGCCGGAGTCCATATCCACCCGGCCCATGGTTGGTTTGACCGTCGAGCTTGTGCCCATATCCATAGGCCCCGAGCGGCCCCTCTCCAACTAGGCCGAGAGCATCATAAAAGTCGCCCTCATCCCGTCCCGCGCAGAGCTTCGCCTTGGTTTTTAGCGGATAAGTCCAATTCAGGACATAGTATTCTGGGACGACTTCACCGTAGATCGAGTTTGCAACCAGGGAAACGCTCGTCAGTGGAGAACGGCCATACCCCCAATGCCCAGTCGAATTGTCCTTCGTCCGGACAGCTTGCGGAGTAACCATGATCCCGCCGAAGTAATTGGCCATGCCATGCGCGACGCATCCGTTCAGGGTATCGAATCCTTTGTCGCATTCGGTCGGATCACCACCGGAGCCTTGCGTACTATGTGGGCAGGCGGCCCCATCGTTGAATTCCTTCCAGCAAGTACGGGAGATGCGCCGCGTCGGATAGGAAAGGGTCAACTCATAGAGGCCATCGGCCGCAGTGACCGCAAGGTCATTCCCATCAACGGTAAAATTCCAGTCCGTAAGGTGGCCCTTCCATAGATCAAGTTTGATGCCGAGATCGATATGGAAGAGTGAAAACTCGATGTCCGCATATAGAATATCTGTATCGTTGACAAGCTCTGTCATTACGCGGTCAGCGTTCGCAAATGTGAACTGAGCGAAATCGGTGGCCGTGTCAGTTGATGATGGTATCGACTGACTGATCCCGTCCCATGATGTGAGACGCGGCTGATAGAGTTGCCCGCCGACCGTGCAGCGGCGATCCGAGATAAAGATATCGTTGACCGCCGGGTCCTTGACGCGGATCTTCATGAGCGGGATGAGGACCTGAACCTGCGAGAGCAGGGCTGCCGTCAGGAAGACGCCAGGGAATCTCGTCTCGGTGGAATTCAACGTGTAGACCGGCGAAGTTTGCGGGATTTCCAGTAGATCGACGCCGACGCTGCTTATCGCATTCGTCAGGTATTCGTAGGTCATCCCCGGTTCGGCGCACCGGCAGGTATAGCGCGTCGTGGTGCCGTGGTTATCATCCGGGGCATCGTAGTAAAACGCGCCGTAAGAGCCCTGGATGTTATCCCAGAGTGTTCGCAGCGCGGCCAGCACCGGGGCCGTCATCTCTGCTCGAACCCTGAATCGCGTCACTCCCGTTCCGAGGAGAAATCGTTGCTCGATCTTCGTGTTCCCACTGACGAATGGATGGGCGACGATTTCCGGCTTGAGCGCACGCCCGCTTCCGAAGTCCGGGATGACTGGAAACACGTCGGTCTCAGCCGGCGTAATTTCTGGGATCTCGATCCGACCGAGGTATTCAGGCAAGTTGGATTAACTCGAAGGAGACTTCGCCCCGGCCGAGCCGGAGCACTTGATTGAATTCATTGACGAATCGGACGGTTTTCGTCACGCCGAATTCATCAACGAAATAGAAGGGTTCCAGTGGGCCTTGCCGCGCAACGAAGAAATCACGCAGCGCTTCGGTCTCAGTAGGTGTGCCGCGCCGTGTCTGTTGCCAGGAGGATCGCGTCGAGTAGCCGAGCAGGCCCCGGACGGAATCGCCGGAAGGGAATTCATTGCGCAGGACCGGATAGTTTTCCCCGCGGCTAAACATCACGGCCAGCCCCGCGGGGAGAGTGTGGATGGGCGCCGCGTTTTCGACGCTGCCCGGCATTGTTAGTCTTCCACGATCATGTATTCGATATTAACCGCTGAA
>DASRZD010000322.1:0-6387 GCA_035686805.1 Armatimonadota bacterium | reverse complement strand
AGAGATCGGCATCATGAACCCGTTCGGCGAGCGGTTTCAAAATCAGTCTCGAGCGGTCGAATTGTGGAAATGGCATTCTAGTCCCTCTTGACTGAGATAATCACGGTCTGCTTGGGAGCATTCCAGGCGCGGGCGGTGAACTCCAACTCCCTGCCCACCGGATGAATCAGTCGCGGGCTGACGGCTTCGTAGAACGGCTGGATGCCGGGGTCTATCTCGAACGTCACCCGCTTTGTTTCTCCCGGCATGAGCGTGAAGTAGTTGTCATCGCACACGTAGCGGCAGTCGGCGTTGGTGATCTCTACGCCGGTATGGAACGCAGGCTTATCACCAATGTTCGTGATATCCAGTGTGACATCGGCACAATGCTGTGTGCCGGATGGGAGGTAGTCCTTGCCTGAAAAGCTCGCCTCCTTGCTGACGGGTGTGATCCTGAGCCTGGTCGGCGCTTCTTTTAGATCCGTTAGCCAGGGTCCGTGGTCCCTGCGAGCCTGGATATCATTGACGAGCTTGCTGCGCTCTGTGCTAATCCAGATCGGATAGACGGAGCGTGAGACGAGCTTGCCTGAGCCATTCGTAAGCGACACGCAGACCAGGGCGATCTGATTGGGCATGGATGCAGGGATGTCCCACGTGAACGCGCCGAGTGAGAGTGAGCCTGGACCGGCTTCCATCCCATCAATCTTCATCGTTCCTTTATGGACGATCTCCAGCCTGGAGTCGAAGACTTGCAACTCGATATTGTGCGGGCCAATCGGATGATCCAGGTCGCTCACGACGTACACCTGCCCCTTGAACTCTTCTCCCGGCGCATATACCTTCGGGAACGCATTGAGCGGCACCACGGGCGTCTTGGCGTATTCTTTCGCCTCCAACTGCACCAGCACATGAAGCGGCTCCTGCGCGCGCTTGTAATAGTAAGCGCACGGCTGCACGACTCCATAGTAGTCAACCGGCCCCCAAATGATGGACATCGGCCAAATGGGGGCATAGTCCCAGGAGGCATAGAGGCTTGGGTGAGGCCAGCGCGAGCGGAAGGTCTCTATGGTATAGGCAGTTGTGGACCCTCCATAGACCTGAGAGAGCTCGAACGCCTCGTCCATCGTGCGCGGGTTGCCGAAGAAGACCCATTGAGGCAGCAAAACCGTCAGATCGCCCGGCCAGCCCCAGCCCTCGCATCTGCCGGTCAGTGCCGTGTGGAAGACGAATGCCCCTCGGCGGGAGTTGTCCAACCCAGCCGACACATCCCCAGGCAGGAATTGGTCGAGCTTTTCCTTCGTGACGGGAGGCCAACGTTTGACGTCCTTGTCGGGCAGGAACTTGCGCAGCGACCGATCGCGGATTATGCCGGCCGCAAAGGCTCCTGAATACTCGGTGCAGGCCGCCGGGTTGAGTCCGCCGTAAGTTCCGCTCTCATCATTATAGTGAGGGTCATTAACGTACTGGGCGGCGCGATTGAACAACCGAGTGCCGTCATACTTTGCGACGCACTCATCGAACATGTCCACTATCGCCTTATTGTCGTTGTCGGTGGCGTCAGGGTTGAACTCGTTGCCCCCGCACCAGCGAATGAGCGACGGGTGATTGCGCAGCCTGAGGATGGATTGAATTGTCTGCGCGCGCCAGACGTCCGGGTGCTCGCCTGAGATGCCCATGTTGGAGATCATGAACTCCTGCCAGACCATCATGCCCATGCGGTCGCAGAGGTCGTAGAACTCGTCGGTCGCGATCATTCCCGCGCCGTGGAGTCGGATGAAGTTGAAGTTCAAGTCCTGCGCGACCTTAATGAACCAGGCGTCTTTGCGAGCGTGATAGCGGTAAATCTGATCGTGGGATCCGAAGCCGCCCGCGCCTCGCATGGAGATCAGCTTGCCATTGACCTTGCACATGAAGCGGTTGTTGACATCCGAATCAAGCCCCGGGTTCGGCTCGAATTCGATTGTTCGGATGCCGAATGTGGTAGAAATGGAGTCCGAGACCTGCCCCTGCGTGCTTGCCTGCAATTCGAGGCGGTAGAGGCTCGGATCACCTATTCCATGCGGCCACCAGAGCCTGGGGTTTTCCACGCGCAAACTGTGCTTGATGGCCTGCTTGTCCCCTGACACCTTCACCGGTACTGAGAACTTCTGCTCCTCACCGTGACCGGATATTGTGCCGTTGATCAGTACATCATTATTGCCGAGGTTGAGGACATCCGCCGCTATCTCAAGTGTCGCTTCCTTATCGCTCAAGCTCAGCGTCTTTACGAACGGGTTCTCGATCCTCACCGAACCGGTGGCGACAATTCGGGCGCCTCGCCAGATGCCTCGCGGGCTGATGTCCGTCTGGTAGTGCCACTTCATAAAGATGTAACCTTTGAAGGCCTTGCCGGGTTCATCCGTTCCGCCCGTATGGACCTGGACGAGTATCTCATTCCCTTGCCCCGGACTCATGAGCGATGTCACGTCGTAGACCGGGCCGCCGTACATCCCTTCATGGTCGCCCAGGAACTTGCCGTTGATCCAGACGCTTGAGTAGTAATCCAGGCCGTCGAAGCCGAGTAGAATATGCTTGCCCGACCATTCCTTGGGGATCACGACGGACTTCTTGAACCACCAGTCCTTCTTTTCGGTCCAGAGCGACTTGCCCGCGTTATCGCTCCAATAGGGGTCTTCGATGACACCGGCCTCGAGGAGTCCCGAGCGGACGGAACCGGGCACGGAGACGCTGTGCCACTGCCAATTGGTCATGTTGGGGAGCAATCGGGGATCGCCTGAGCCGAAGGGAATGGCGGCATCCGGGTCATTCCATGCCATCTGCCACTTGCCTGCGAGATCAATCTGCTGTCCCCCAGAGCTACGAGACTGAAGGCGCTCTTCGCTGGCGCCAAACGAGTTCCTCAACGCTTCGCCTCCCCAAGCTGCCGGGGTCGCACAGATCGGCGACAGAAGGAAGATCAGCAGTAATCGCGCGATGTGTCCCGACATGAGCATACAATTCGACAACCGGACGCCGGCATCCTTTTTCAGCGGACTCTTTCGTGTTGAAATCGTTTACATATTGACAGCGGCCATGGCGTTTGCTATGATTGAGTTACCGTTTCTCCACAAATCTCGTAGGTACCCGGACTTGCAAAGAGTCATTTCATATATTCTCTGCACGCTGATTCTGCTGGTGCTGACGCTCTTCGGACCGGGATGGATTCCGGCTGCCGATGGAGCAACCGCTGCCGCCGAGGAGAGCAGCGATATCGTCACCCTGCGCCTGTGGGGCGGTGACTGGGGAATCCCGACGAAAGATGCGACGGATCCCTGGCGACGTGCTCAGCGAGCGGTCTTCGAGGCCTTCCAGAAATCCCACCCCAATATCCAGATCATCAATGCCAGCGGTCTGCAGGTTCAAGGCCCCGCGGCCGAATCGGGCCTTCTGATGGCGATGGCCGGCGGCACCGCCCCTGATGTCTTCTACGTAAACTTCCGCAAGCTCCACAACTACATCAATCAGAATTTCCTGTATCCGCTTAACGAGTACGTGGAAAGAGACCCCGAAGTCATGCAGCGCATCCATCCCGTCATTCGCAAAGTGGTCACAGTGGACGGCAAGGTCTATTCGATTCCCTGGTACCAATGCGTTATGGCGCTATACTACCGAAAAGACCTTTATAAGCAGGCCGGCCTCGACCCGAACAAGCCTCCTGAAGACTGGGATGAGTTCTATCGCTACTGTCAGAAGCTGACTATCCCCGAAAAGGGACAATACGGCTTCGCCTTCCAGGCGACCCCGAGCGGGACAGCATTCCACTGGACCAACTTTCTGTGGCAGGCCGGCGGAGAGATCGTGGCGCAGGACAAGGACGGCCAGTGGAAGTGCGCGTTCAACACTCCGGAAGGCGTCGTAGCGCTCAAGTTCTTCAGGAAGCTTATCGTGGACGAATGGGTCCGCCCTTCAGACGGGATGCGTATCAAAGGAGTTGCCTCTCACACGACAACCTATGCCACCGACATTACTCAGGACAAGATAGCCCAATGGTTCGCTTATTCTACCGACCTGGTGACGAACAGGTCGGAGATCAACCCCAGCCTCATTGGAATCGCCCCGCTTCCCGCAGGGCCGGCTGGTCGCGCAAATGAGATCAATGCCGGTATGTGGGGCATGAATTCGCAGATCAAGGACAAGAAGACTCGAGACGCCGCGTGGGAATACATCAAGTTCATGGGCGGCGAGGAGGCCGAGAAAGTCCGGACCAAGGCCTATGTCGAGTCCGGCCTGGGAAAGATGGTCAATCCCGATAAGCTGGAGAAGTATGGATATACCGAGTATCTGCGCGGTATTCCCAAGGCCTGGATAGAGGCGAATACCGAGGCATTCAAGCACGGACGCCCGGAGCCTCATGGCAAGAACTGTGAGATGATCTATATCGAGCTGGATTATCCGCTTCAAGAGATGAAGCTCCATCCGAACGCCGACCCCAAGAAAGTCCTGGATGCCGCTGCTTACAAAATCAATACCAAGATGCTCGGCTACGTGAAGCCCGAAGCCATGGACAAGAAGCGAAAGATCGGCTGGGGGGTATTCGCCTTTGTGCTCGCCATCATCGGCTCGGTTGCCAGTGTTCAGGTTAGAAGGCTTGCGCAAAGCCACACCGAAGAGAGCGCGGATACCAGGCTGGTTCGCGGCAACAAGATGATCCACGTGATCGCCTGGCTGTTCATGCTGCCTGCGGTATTGTCCATCCTCGTGTGGGCATACTACCCGCTCATTCGCGGAATGGTAATGGCCTTCCAGGACTACCGAATCCTCGGAAATAGCAGGTTCGTCGGGTTGGACAACTTCATCGAGGCATTCTCGTCGGAGACATTCTGGCGCGGGATCATGAACACCCTGACTTATGTTGGGTTGAACATCAGTCTCGGGTTCTGTGTTCCGATCATCCTGGCCCTGATGCTGAACGAAGTCCCTCGGGCAAAGATGTTTTTCCGAACGGTCTATTACCTCCCCGCAGTCACGAGCGCGCTGGTTATTATCTTCCTCTGGAAGTGGTTCTACGACCCGTCGCCCCAGGGATTGTTCAATACGCTTATCGGCTATTATAGCCAGTTAGCTACCGACCTGGCAGAGCACATACATCCCGTGTTTTCACACCTCCAGATCAGCCAGCAGACATGGCTCCAAGACCCTAAGCTGGCGATGCTGTGCATAATCTTGCCTGCCATTTGGGCGGGCGCTGGCCCGGGAAGCATTATCTACCTCGCCGCCATGAAGGGTATCCCGGACGAGATGTACGAAGCCGCCGACCTGGATGGCGCGGGCATCTGGAGCAAGATCTGGAAAGTGACTATCCCAACTCTCTCGCCGCTGATCATCATCAACTTCGTCGGCGCATTCATAGGCTCGTTCAAGGCGATGGAGAATATCTTCATCATGACCGGAGGCGGCCCGCTCAACCGCACCCACACCATAAGTCTGGAGATCTGGTACAACGCATTCATGTTCCTGAAATTCGGCTATGCCACCGCCGCTGCATGGATCATGGGTAGCATGCTCATCGGATTCACGATGTACCAGTTGAGGATACTTAGGAACGTCCGGTTCTCCGCGAGCGGGCGGGAGGAATAGGAAGACTGCAGACCGTAGACAACAGACAGAAGACCCGGAGATGAAGGGCCATAGACTAGCAAAGGAGCGGATGATGAGGGACTATACGAAGATTAAGGCATTCCAGAAGGCAGACGATCTGGTAGTAAGGGTCTACCAGGTGACTCAAACGTGGCCGAAAGAAGAACAATACGGTCTTACCTCTCAGGTGCGTCGGGCCGCCGTATCCGTTGCTTCTGAGATAGTCGAGGGATCGGGACGCAGACATCTTACGGAATACCTGCAGTTCACGAATAGGGGCTATACATCGCTCCGGGAGGTAGGCTATCAGTTGTACCTGGGCCATCGGCTTGGCTATGTCGATGACGCAACTTATGCAGAGATCAAAGCTATGCACGAAGAAGCAATCCGGGTCCTATGGGGGCTAGTGGAGACGATAGCAGGCCAATTGGGCCAGCATTCAGTATTCGAAATGCTAAAGGAAGAACGAGCAGACTATGTCTTTGGCGAGAGATCGGCAGACAGTATGCCTTGAGTCTGTTGTCTGTTGTCTGCTGTCTGTAGTCTAGGAAAATGTCCATCATTCCAACATGCGGTCGTAGAAACTGGAAGATGAGATTGTTCTTCGGGGGATTGTACACCGTGCTGAGTATCGGTGCGGTGACGATGGTCTACCCGTTCCTGGTCATGCTCTCGACTGCCATCAAGAGCAGCGTGGACATTAATCAGTACGGCGTCGTCCCGCGATACATCTATGATAGGAAGATGCTATTTGCGAAATACGCCGAAACCCGGTTTGCGGGCGATATAGAC